>JAJBVR010000044.1 GCA_020859725.1 Clostridiales bacterium
AATATACGCAGTAATTTCTGTGCGTTATTAATTAAAAGGGTGAAAATTATGATTAAAAAGGAATTTAAATTCAGTTCATCAACCGGAGTGTGCCAAATATATGCCTGCGAGTATATGCCGGATGATAATATTGTTAATGCGGTGTTTGTTGTTCACCACGGTATGGCGGAGCATCAGCAAAGATATTTTGATTTTTTTGAATATTTAACCTCTCAGGGCTATGCCGTTTTTATGCATGATATGGCTAATCACGGAAAATCCAATCAAAATTATGATGATTCCGGCTATTTCGGAGATGAAAACGGTTATAAGGCGCTCATAAAGGATTTTAAAATTCTTTTTGATAAGGCAAAAACGGAATTTCCCGATAAAAAAATAATTATTATGGGTCATTCAATGGGCTCTTTTATTGCAAGGTGTTTTACCGCTCAGTATCCGAACGCCGGATTTTACGCCGCTGTTTATATGGGCACAGGCGGTAAAAATCCGCTTGCGGGAATAGGCAGCGCCGTTTCCTCTGCAATTTCAAAATACAAGGGGAATAAATATAAATCAAAGTTTCTTGATAAGCTCACTTTCGGCTCATATAATAATAAATTTGAAAAGCGCACGAATTTTGATTGGCTTACAAGAGATAATGAAACAGTTGATAAATATCTTGCCGATAATTACTGCGGATTTTTGTTTACTGCGAAAGGAATGAATGATTTAGTTCAGCTTAATATAATGGCAAACAGTAATGAATGGTATGAAAAAGTGCCGAAAGAGCTGCCCATATTGATTATAAGCGGAGCTATGGATCCCGTTGGCAATTATGGAAAAGGGCTTTATGAAATAAAAGAAAAGCTGGAAGCCACAGGGCATAAAAAAACAAAATTAATGCTTTATGACGGAGCCCGTCATGAGGTGCTTAATGAAATTAACAAAAAAACCGTTTATGAGGATATAAACAGCTTTGTTAAAAATAATGTTTTGGGAGATTGATTTTTATGTTGTTCAAACCGGATTATGATAAAAACGGAAAAAAAGTGCTTTGTGAAATGAACGGTATAAATTCCGAAATGCTTATGGATATTTATGTTAAGAAGATGAAAAGCGGCGAAACGCTTGAAATTTATGAGCAAAATAATGAATGCGCGGTTTTACTCTTAAGCGGAAAAGTTAATTTTAAGGCGGGCGCCATTAATGAAACCTGCCAAAGAAAAAATCCATTTGAAAGAAAGCCTTATGCGATTCATTTTCCAAAGAAGATTAAAGCTGTTATAACAGCGCAGGAGGAAAGTGAAGTTTTAGTTCAGCAAACAGATAATGATAAAACCTGGCAACCGGTTTTCTATAATCCCGAAAACTGCCTATATCAGGAATTCGGAAAAGGTCAGTGGGGCGGCGCCGGTCACAGAATTTGCTCTACTATGTTTGACCTTGATAACGCGCCTTATTCCAATATGGTTATGGGCGAGGTATTTAATCAGCCCGGGAAATGGTCCTCATACCCTCCGCATTATCATCCGCAGCCGGAGCTTTATTATTATCAGTTTGACCGCCCGGAGGGCTTCGGAGCTGGATTTGAGGGAGATACCCCTTATAAAACGGAAAACGGAAACTGCCTTTGCATAAGGGGAAGAAACGCTCATCAGCAGGTGGTTGCTCCCGGTTTTCAAATGTATTATGTTTGGCTGATCCGCCATTTGGACGGTGACCCGTGGGATAAAACAAGAATTTATCTGCCTGAGTTTGAATGGCTCGCTAATGCGGATTGACGGTGAACGGTATGCTGCATAAAGGTGAAATATTACCCTCGCTGAAGGATATAGAAAAGGTTTCCTTTAAGAGACCTTTTCTTTGCTGTGGAAAAAGCTTTGAAAGCACAAAGGCGTTTGAATATTTAAAAAATAATTATAATTTAACAATTTGGGATAACATCCGTCCCAATCCGAAATTTGAGGATATGATTGACGCCGCAGGGTTGTTTAGCGATAATCGGTGTGATTTTATTATAGGCGCGGGCGGGGGCTCTGCTCTGGATTCCGCCAAAATGATTAAACTTCTTTCATCTAATGATAAAATCGTCGCGCTTACTTCACCGATGTCCGATAACGATATAGGATTTCTGGCAATACCAACCACATCCGGTTCCGGCTCTGAGGCAACAAGGTATTCAATTTTCTATGTTAATGAAAATGAAAAGCGCTCCATATCAAATAAAGGCTTTTTGCCTGATTATGTGCTTCTTGATGAATCTTTTATAAAAACCGTTCCGCCTTATCAGCGCTCAAGTACGGCTATGGACGCCTTATGCCATGCCATTGAAAGCTATTGGAATGTTAAAAGCAGCGATGAAAGTAAAAAATTTGCCGAAAAGGCTATAAGGCTTTTTACAGAAAATAAAGCGGGATATATTGATAATTCTGCTAAAGGGAACAGAGGGATGCTTTTATCATCGTATTACGCGGGAAAGGCTATTAATATAACTTCAACAACGGCGGCTCACGCTATGTGCTATAATATTACAATGAATTGCGGCGTTGCGCACGGGCATTCCGTTTGTTCTGTTCTTTCTGAACTTTGGGATTATATGAATTTGCATAATTCGGCCGTTAACGATTCACGCGGCAGGGAATATGTTGTTAAAACACTTAATGAGCTCGGAATTATGCTGGGAGGTAAAAATTCCGCCGAAGGCGCGCTGATATTTAAAAGCATTATGAAAGAATTTAAGCTTGAGCATCCGGCTGCCGGTTTAAATAATGCCGCGGAATTTTCAAAAAATATTGATCCCTCCAGATTGCTTAACAATCCAACCAGACTTAATGAAAAAGATGTTTTTGAAATTTATAAAAGAGTTTTTTATTTATTATGAAAAATAATAATTCAAAATTGTCAAAAAATTATGTAATGATTCCGCTTGCACTGCTTTGCTGTTTCTTGTGGGGCTCCGCGTTTCCTATGGTTAAAATAGGATACAGGTTATTTTCAATAGCGGCGGATGATTCATTTTCGCAAATTTTGTTTGCGGGTTTAAGGTTTTCCATTGCGGGAATTCTGGTTATTATTTTCGGTTCGGCCGCTTCAAAAAAAGGCGCTTGTGCCGAAAAATAAAAAAGAAATTCTTCATTGCTTTATTTTGTGCATTTTTCAAACTGTTCTTCAGTATACGGCGTTTTACATAGGTCTGGCGCACACAAGCGGAGTTAAGTCAAGCATATTGGTGTCAACAAATGTGTTTTTTTCTCTTATAATTTCGGCGCTGTGCTTTAAAATGGAAAAATTAACGCTTGCCAAAACAGCAGGCGTTTTAATAGGATTTATAGGAGTTGTGGTTATAAATTTAACCTCAGGCGGGTTTTCCGGCGGATTTGCTTTGAACGGAGAAGGCGCGGTAATGTTTTCCGCGTTATCATATTCTGTTTCCGGCGTGCTTATAAAAAAGTATTTACAGTCTGAAAATCCCGTTATGCTGTCCGGCTGGCAGTTTTTTAACGGGCGGTGTGATAATGATGCTTACAGGCGCCCTGTTCGGGGGAAGAATAAATTCGAGGGCGGATTTAAAAACGGTTTTTTACAATTCTTTATCTCGCTCTTATTTCGGCTGTTGCTTACACCGTTTGGAGCCTGCTTCTTAGGTATAATCCCGTATCCAAGGTGGCGGTTATGGGATTTACAAATCCTATTTTCGGAGTTTTGCTTTCCGCTTTAATACTCGGCGAAGCATCAGAGGCGTTCAGCATAAAAAATCTTTTTTCCTCGAATTGCAATAGCAAGTTGCAATAGTTTTATCAGTGATGCTCGTTGGC
>JAJBVR010000068.1 GCA_020859725.1 Clostridiales bacterium
ATATTAAATTATTTAACAAAAACAGGACCTCACAGGGATGATATTGAAATATTAATAAACGGAAAATCTGCAAGAAATTACGGAAGCCAAGGTCAGCAAAGAAGCTGCGTGCTTGCGCTTAAACTTGCAGAGGCAAGCCTTTTAAAGGAAATGACAGGGGAAGAACCCGTTGTTTTTTTGGATGACGTTATGAGCGAGCTTGATGAAAAAAGGCAGGATTATATTTTAAATCATATAAAAGACTGGCAGGTTTTTATAACCTGCTGCGACGCAAACACAATATTAAGAATGAAAAAAGGAAAAACAATTAAAATAGAAAACGGCTGTGCCGTTGAGGTAAAATAATGTATTTACATATTGGTGAAGACGTTGTTATAAACAGCAAAAAAATAATAGGCATTTTTGATATGGATACTTCAACGGTTAATAAAGCAACAAGGAATTTTTTAGCAAAAGCAGAAAAAGAAAATAAAATTATTTATGTAAGCTATGACCTTCCGAAAAGTTTTGTTGTTTCGGAAGATAAAATATATGTAAGTCCGCTTAATACCGCTACGCTTTTAAAGCGGACAAGACAGGAGTTTTTTTAAATATGAGCGAAGAAAATAAGATTGTGCTTGAAGAAGAGGATATGGATACATCTGTAACGGAAGAATATTCCGCAAAGGATATTCAGGTGCTGGAGGGGCTTGAAGCCGTAAGAAAAAGGCCGGGTATGTATATAGGTTCAACCGGTCCGAGAGGTCTTCATCATCTTGTGTATGAAATTGTTGATAATTCAATAGATGAAGCGCTTGCCGGAGTATGCACGCATATTGAATGTGAAATTCTTCCGGATAATGTTATAGCCGTAAGGGATAACGGGCGCGGAATACCAACAGGAATTAATGAAAAAACGGGACTTCCGGCAGTTACGGTTGTTTTAACCGTGCTTCATGCCGGCGGTAAATTCGGCGGAAGCGGTTATAAGGTTTCCGGCGGTCTGCACGGAGTGGGTTCTTCAGTTGTTAATGCTCTTTCAGACTGGCTGGAAGTTGAAGTTACTCAAAACGGGCATATCTATTCTCAAAGATTTGAAAGAGGAGTGCCTGTTAATGATTTGCATATAATCGGCAATAGTGACGGGCACGGTACATATATAAAATTTAAGCCAGACGGAGAAATTTTTACCGAAACGCTTGTTTATGATTTTGAAGTTCTTTCAAGAAGACTCAGAGAGCAGGCTTTTCTTAACGCAGGCCTTTCAATAACTCTTTCCGATTTAAGGGATTCTAATCCGGAAAATCAGCAGAAAGAGAAATATTGCTATGAGGGCGGAATAAAATCCTTTGTTGAATATATAAATAAAAGCCGCGGTTTAAATTCTATTCAGAATGAAGTGATTCATCTTTTAAGCAATAAAGATGATAAAAGCGCAGAAGTTGCGCTTTGTTATACGGATTCATATAACGAAACGCTGCTTTCTTTTGCAAATAATATAAATACCGTAGACGGCGGAACACATGAAACAGGATTTAAAACCGCTCTTACACGTATGTTTAATGATTACGGAAAAAAATTTAATATTCTTAAAGATAATGATAAAAAATTATCCGGGGATGATGTAAGAGAAGGATTAACCGCCGTTATAAGCGTTAAGCTTACGGAAGCGCAGTTTGAAGGGCAAACGAAAAGCAAACTCGGCAATACGGAAATAACGGGAATGGTTTCTTCAATGGTTTATGAAAAGCTTATGACCTATTTTGAAGAAAATCCTCAAACAGCAAAATCAATTTTAAATAAAGCGCTTGACGCTTCCCACGCCAGAGAGGCGGCAAGAAAAGCACGTGATAATGCAAGAAACAAATCAGGGCTTGAAAACACAAAATTGCCCGGAAAACTTGCCGACTGCACTTCAAACGACCCGTCATTATGCGAAATATATATTGTTGAGGGTGATTCGGCGGGAGGCTCCGCCAAAGACGGAAGAGACAGAACACATCAGGCGATTCTTCCTCTTTGGGGAAAAATGCTGAATGTTGAAAAAGCAAGGCTTGACAAGGTTTACGGAAATGAAAAACTGATGCCTGTTGTAACCGCATTGGGAACAGGAATAGGCGATGATTTTGATATAAACAAATTAAGATACCACAAAATAGTTATTATGGCGGATGCCGATGTTGACGGAGCGCATATCAGAACTTTGCTTTTAACTTTCTTTTTCAGATATATGAAGCCTCTTGTTGAGGGCGGATTTATATATCTGGCACAGCCGCCTCTTTTTAAAGTTTCAAAAGGAAAGAAAAGTCAATATGCTTTCAGTGATGAAGAAAGAGATGAAATGATTGCAGAAATGGGCGGTCAATGCGATATTCAAAGATATAAAGGTCTTGGTGAAATGGATCCTGAGCAGCTTTGGGAAACAACAATGGATCCCGAATTCAGAACAATGCTCAGAGTAACGGTTGAGGATGCACAGCAGGCAGACGAAACTTTCAGCATTCTTATGGGTGATAATGTAGAGCCTCGCCGTGAGTTTATTGAAAAAAATGCAAAGTATGTTGAAAACCTTGATGTATAAAAATAAAAATTCAACCGTTTAACGGGTTAGTAAAGAAAATGATTTCAAAATTCCGCAGGGAGCAAAAAATGGCAGAAGATATGATTCGTTATGACAATCAAAAGATTGTTGATGTAGAAATAAATAAAGAAGTTAGAAAAGCATTTCTTGATTATTCAATGAGTGTTATTGTATCGCGCGCACTTCCCGATGTTAAGGATGGGTTAAAACCGGTTCACAGGCGTATTTTATACACAATGTTTGAAAATAATCTTTATCCCGACAGAGCGTACAGAAAATGCGCGGATACAGTAGGTTCTGTTTTGGGCCGTTATCATCCTCACGGAGATGCTTCCGTATACGACGCAATGGTTCGTTTGGCGCAAAGCTTTTCAATGAGATATACATTGGTAGACGGGCACGGAAATTTCGGTACGGTAGACGGAGATCCTGCCGCGGCATACAGATATACGGAATCAAGAATGAGCAAAATAAGCATGAAAATGCTGCAGGATATTGATAAAAATACCGTAGATTTTGCTCCTAACTATGACGACCGTTTAAAAGAACCCACTGTTTTGCCCACAAGATTTCCAAATCTTCTTGTTAACGGTTCTTCTGGAATTGCCGTTGGTATGGCAACGAATATTCCGCCTCATAATTTAAAAGAGGTTGTTTGCGGAGTTAATTATTTAATTGATAATCCGGATTGTGAAACTCTTGATTTAATGCAGTATATTAAAGGCCCTGATTTTCCCACTGCCGGAATAATTATGGGTACAAAAGGAATAAAAGAAGCGTATTCAACCGGAAAAGGAAAAATTTATCTCAGGGCAAGAGCCGAAATTGTGGAAGATAAAGGCGATCATTTTAAAATTATTGTTACGGAGCTTCCCTATCAGGTAAGAAAAGCGGCGCTTATTGCAAGCATAGCAGATTTGGTTAAAGACAAGAGGCTTGAAGGCATTTCCGGAATTAAAGATTTTTCAAACAGAAAAGGAATGCATATTGAAATAACCGTTAAAAGAGATGCGAATGCTCAGGTTGTGCTTAATAATCTTTTTAAAATGACTCAAATGCAGGTAACTTTCGGAGTTATTATGCTGGCTCTTGTGGACGGAGTGCCCAAAATTCTTTCTTTAAAGGAACGGCTTAAAAATTATATTAAATTCCGTGAAGAGGTTATCGTTCGCAGAACAAAATTTGAGTTAAAAAAAGCTCAGGACAGAGCTCATATTTTAGAAGG
>JAJBVR010000209.1 GCA_020859725.1 Clostridiales bacterium
GAGGAAGAGTTATATTAAAAATGACGGAGCGTGAGCCCCTGCCTTGTTGTGTGGATAAGATTTTGTTTGTTGACAGCGCAGGCGTTATGCCCGTAAGAAGTAAAAAACAAAATTTCAGAACAAAAATTTATAAGCTTGGAAAAAAACTTTTAAGCATTTATCCTATTAAAAAAATGTTTCCAAATGCGCTTGAAGCGCTTAAAAAGAAATTTTCATCAGCTGATTATGCGAATGCCTCTGAAATAATGAGGGGCGTTTTGGTTAAAACGGTTAATGAGGATTTGGTGCACCTGATGAAAAATATAAAATGCCAAACCTTGCTTATCTGGGGTGAAAATGACACTGCAACTCCGGTGTGCGACGCTAAAATATTTGAACGCGAAATTTCATCGGCTGGAACGGATGTAGGCTTGGCTCTTATTAAAAACGCCGGTCACTATTCATTTTTGGATCAGCCGTATGTTTTTTCAAATATTATAAAATCGTTTTTAAAAATATAGATTAGGGGAAAGAAATGTCTGTAATCATTATTTTAAATATATTGTCCTGCATAATATGCACCGCTGTTTCCGTGCCTTGCGTTTTAAGAAGCGTTCATATGTTTCAGCTTAATTCATACAAAATTTCTGTTCAATTGAAATGGATGGCGGCTAATTTTTTAAAATATATTCTTAATGCAGTTGCTTTGGCGGTATCGGTAATCAGTATTTTTACCCGTTCCGTTTGGGTTTATGCGGCTGTGTTTGCTTTGGCAGTTTTGCTGGCCTTTGCAAATAAACCGCTGAAAAATGCAAAAAAACCGCTTGTGTATACGGCAAGAGTAAAAAGACTTCTTGTATGCGCCGCTGTTATTGAATTAATTTTCTTAGGAACTTCATTTACTTTAAATGAAAAGTACGGCTTGTTTATAATAAGCCTTGTTTTGGCGTTGATTCCTTTTATTCCTCTTATTGCAAATATTATAAATTCACCGATTGAAAAGGGAATAAGGCAGTATTATATAAACGATGCAAAAAAAATACTTAAGGCCTGCCCGGATTTGATTGTTATAGGCATAACCGGAAGCTATGGGAAAACCAGTGTTAAGTATTTTCTTTCAACCGTTTTAAAAGCAAAATATAATGTTCTTATGACCCCGGAAAGCTATAACACTCCTATGGGTGTTGTTAAAACAATAAGGGAACAGCTGCGCTCCACTCACGAAATTTTTGTATGTGAAATGGGCGCGAGGCATGTTAATGATATTAAGGAAATATGCGATATTGTTTTTCCCGATTACGGCATTATAACATCAATAGGCGAACAGCATCTTGAAACTTTTAAATCAATAGATAATATTATAAAAACAAAATTTGAGCTTTTTGACGCTGTTGAGAATAAAGAGCATATGTTTTTAAACGGCGATAATGAAAATATAAAAAAGCGTCTTTCACGACTGGGCGTCAATGAAAGCCATACCTATGGATTAAATGGAGATAATGAAACTTTTGCTTATAATATAAGTGTTTCTCAAAAGGGCACTTCATTTTCCGTTTCCTGCTCGGGAAAGATAATAGAAAATCTTCAGACTCCGTTAATAGGCTCTCATAATGTTACGAACCTTACCGGAGTTATTTCCGTTTGCGTAAGGCTCGGACTTACAGAAGATGATATAAGGGCGTATGTTAAAAGGCTTGCTTCCCCTCCGCACAGACTTCAGCTTTCACGCAGAGGAAATACAGCTGTTATTGATGATGCGTATAATTCAAATCCCGCCGGGTGCCGCGCGGCTTTAGATACTCTTAAATTGTTTTCAGAGGTTAAAATATTAATGACTCCGGGAATGGTGGAGCTTGGCAAAATGCAGGATGAATGCAATTATGAATTCGGAAAATATGCTGCGGATGTTTGCGATTATGTTTATTTAATCGGGAAAAAACAAACGGAAGCTATTTATAACGGGCTTAAAGGCGCCGGATTTGATGAATCTAAAATAATAATTTCAAATTCATTTGAAGAGGGCTTTGCCGCCGCAAGTGCGGTGGAGTTTGATAAAAAGAAAATCATTTTGATTGAAAATGATCTTCCCGATAATTATTAAGGTAAACGGAGCGTGGAAAAATGAAAATTAATGTGGCTGTTTTATTCGGCGGAAAAAGTGTTGAGCACGAGGTGTCAATTATTTCTGCGGTTCAGGCAATGCAAAATATAAATAAAGAAAAATATTGTATTTATCCTGTATATATAACTAAAAATAATGAGTTCTATTACGGAGAAGCCCTTTTTGATATTGAGGAATACAAAAATATTCCCGCACTTCTCGCCAAAAGTACCAAGGTCAATATCACTGCAAACGGGGCAAAAACATATTTAATGCCTCAGGAGCACAAACGTTTTTCAAAATTAAAGCCTATTGCCGTTTTGGATGCGGCTTTTCCCATTGTTCACGGCACTAATGTTGAGGACGGGGCTTTGCAGGGCTTCATAAAAACCTGTAATCTTCCTTTCGTCGGCTGTGATGTGCTTGCTTCGGCAATTTGTATGGATAAATATATTATGAAGGTTGTGCTTAAAGAAGCGGGCTTTCCCGTGCTTGACGGAATAAGATTCAGTTCGGAGGAATATAAACAGCCCCGAAGTGTAATTAAAAATACAGAGGATAAATTCGGATATCCTGTTGTTGTTAAGCCGGTTAATCTCGGTTCAAGTGTTGGCATCAGCAAGGCGGATAATACCGAACAGCTTGAGGACGCGCTTGAGCTTGCCTTTCAGTTTTCCGAAAAGGTGCTTATTGAGCCGGCTGTTGTTAATTTAAAGGAAATAAACTGCTCGGTTTTAGGTGATTATTCGCAGGCGCAGGCTTCTGAATTGGAGGAACCCGTTTCAACAGACGGCATCCTTTCATATAAGGATAAGTATTTGGACGGCGGTAAAAAACAAGGCGGCAGTAAGGGGATGACAAGTCTTAAAAGAAAAATTCCCGCAGATATTCCTGCCGATGCAGCCTCTTCAATTAAAAAAATCGCGGTTGAGGCCTTTAAGTATCTTGATTGCAGCGGTGTTGTAAGAATCGATTTTCTTATGGACAGTAAAACGGGAGAGTTTTGGATAAATGAATTCAATACCATTCCGGGTTCTTTGGCATTTTATCTTTGGGAGCCGCTCGGAATGAGTTATTCTCAGTTGTTGGATAAAATGATTTCCGTTGCGCTTAAAAGGGCTCGGCTTCAGGAAAATATTACGTATTCTTTTGATACAAATATCCTTTCAGCCGGTGCACTGAGCGGCGCAAAAGGTTCTAAGGGCGCTAAAAGATAATTGTATTATTATAACTTGCCGTGCCTTTATTAATAATCGGAAAGCCGCAAAGAAAGGGATTAAAGAAAATTATATGTCATTTCACGAGGATTGGCTTATAAGGCAGATTGAAATGATGATTTCAGCGCTTATTGACGCCGTAACTAAAAACAAACCGCAAAGTGAAAATGTTTCAGAGCGTGATTCAGGGCCGGACGAAATCCTGCCGGTTGATGAAAGTAAAATTGCAGAGGCGGAAAGCATGCTGCTTAAGGATTTTGACAAGAAGAAAGAAAGCTATGATTTTTTCATATCTGTTTTGAATTTTTACAGCCAATTGGCAGGCTTAAGCGAAGAACAGCTTGAATCGGCCGGGTATTCACACAGTCTGATAAATGAAAAGGTTTTGGATTTTTGCTCAAAATACGATAAAAACAGCAGCGTAGGAAAAATAATCAAAAAATTTAATCCCGAATATACTTTTGAAATAAAAGACGATTAGCTTGTTA
>JAJBVR010000113.1 GCA_020859725.1 Clostridiales bacterium
GGTTTGCACTTATAAAATTTAAACGCCTTTTTGATATTACAGCGTCTTTTTTTGCGCTTATAATTCTTTCGCCCCTTTTTTTGGTTATTTGCGTTATTAATCTTTTTACCCCGGATACAAGTGTGTTTTTCAGCCATGAAAGGCGCGGAAGAAAGGGCGAGCCTTTCATAATTTATAAGTTTCAAACCATGAAAAACAACACGCCTAACTGCGCCACGGGCGAATTGGAAAATCCTGAAAAGTATATAACGAAATTCGGAAAATTTTTAAGAAAAACCAGCTTGGATGAGCTCCCTCAGCTTTGGAATATTCTTAAGGGGGATATGAGCTTTGTCGGCCCCAGACCTCTTATAAGCAGCGAAATAAGGGCACACAGGCTTCGTCTGGAATACGGAGTTTATCGATTCAGACCGGGCTTAACCGGCCTTGCCCAGATTAAAGGGCGGGACAGTATTTCGCTTATGAAAAAAATGAAATATGATAAGTACTACTGTGATAATTGGAGTATCAGGGCGGACATTTCAATTTTGTTTCAATCAATAAAGGCTTGCTTAAAGCAAGAGGGATTCCATGAGGGAATTTATCACAGAAGATAATTTTGGAGAGTTTGTTTGTATGGAAAGAAATTTCATTGACGGCTATTTGGAATGGCAGTCTGACCCGGAAATAGTCGCGGTTAATAAATTGCCTCAGCACGCGACGTTTATGCCTTATGAAAATTTTGAGGAGGCAAAAAGCTGTGAAAGATATTCTTCCGGAAAATGCAGACTTCTGAACGGAAAATGGAAATTTAAGCTTTATAAAAATTATGCTTATAAACCGTCTGATTTCGCTCAGCCGCATTATGATTCGCATAATTGGGACAGTATTACGGTGCCCGGCTCGTGGACAATGCAGGGGTATGACAGAAATCAGTACTGCAATGTTCGCTACCCTTGGGAGGGAAATGAGGACTTATGCCCCCCGAATGCTCCCACAAAATACAACCCGGTAGGATGTTATCTTAAAAGAATCCATATAAGTAAAGCTGTGCTTGAAAAGCGAGTCGTTCTTTGCTTTGAGGGCGTTGAATCAGCTTTTTATCTTTATGTTAACGGCGAAAGAGTGGGCTACAGCGAATCAACGTTTAACAGAAGTGAATTTGATATATCAAAATATTTGAACGAGGGTTCAAATATTATAGGAGTTGAGGTTTACCGCTGGTGCACGGGTTCGTGGCTTGAATGCCAGGATATGTGGAGAATGGCGGGGATTTTCAGAGATGTTTATATTTACACAACTGAGCGCGAATATATCCGTGATTTTATAATTAAAGCAGAGCCGGGCGAAACTTATACGGACGGCTATTTTGATGTGCTTGTAAAAACCAACGGCGCGTATGAAGGCTTGTCCATAGACATTCATATTCTTAATGAGAGCGGCGATATAGTAGCGCTGGACAGTAAATATGCAGATGAGGACAGCGTTACACTGCTGAAATCAATAGTTACAAGGGCGCAGATGTGGAGCGCTGAAAATCCGTATCTTTACACACTTGTTATAACTCTTAAAAACGATGGCATACCTATTGAATATATAAGCGCAAAATTCGGCTTCAGGCGCGTTGAAATAAAAGACGGAATTATCCTTTTAAACGGAAAAAGGCTTGTGTTTAAAGGCACTAACCGCCACGAGTTTGACTGCAAAACAGGCAGATATATTACTGAAGATGTGATGCTTTCGGATATAATTCAGATGAAAAAGAATAACATCAACGCCGTTCGTACTTCTCATTATCCAAATTGCCCGCGCTGGCTGGAGCTTTGCGATGAATACGGCCTTTATGTTATTGATGAAAACAATATGGAAACCCACGGAACGAATCGCTCCAAAATTCTCGGATGCCCTCAGATACCGGATTCCAGACCGGAATGGGAAAAAGCGTGCATGGAAAGGCTTAAAGCGCTTTATAACAGGGATAAAAATCACACCTGTGTTGTTTGCTGGAGTCTCGGCAATGAAAGCCTGGGCGGAGAAACGCCTAAAAAAATGTATAATTGGATTAAGGACGCCGATTCAAGCAGATTTGTTCATTATGAATGCCATAAAGACCCAAATGAAAAATTTCTTTCCGATGTGCAGTCCAAAATGTATGCAAAGCCGTGGGAATGCGAAGAATATGCCGTAACGGCGCGTGACGGCAGACCCTATATTTTATGCGAATTTACCCATGCTATGGGCAATTCCTGCGGCTCAACTGATGAATATACAAAGCTGTGGGATAAATATCCGTGCCTTCAGGGCGGTTTTGTTTGGGATTGGGTTGACCAGGCCATACTTACAACAGATGAAAACGGCACGGAATATTTGGCGTACGGCGGTGATTTCGGCGAAAATCCTAACGACGGGCATTTTTGCGGCAACGGGCTTTTGTTTGCAGACAGAAAGCCTACACCAAAGCTTTATGAAATAAAAAAGCTGTATCAGAATGTAAGCTTTCGGGCGGTGGATGCGGAAAAGGGAATTGTTGAAATAAAAAACAAATTTCTTTTTACAAATCTTAATGAATTTGAGCTGTACTGGCGCCAGTGCTCGGACCGCGGAATTTTCCGCGAGGGAACTCTTAATATTGATTTGGAGCCTGAAAGCAAAACGGTGATTGACCTTGAGCTTAACAAAATCACAAATACGGAATGTTATTTGAATTTTGAGCTTCGTGTAAAGAACGATACCCGCTGGTGTGATGCGGGCCATATCGTTGCAAAAGAGCAGTTTGTAATAAATGAGTTTGAAAACACATATGATGAACTTGAAATCGGTAACGAGCTTATAGTTGCCGATACTTACGGTTCGCTCAGAGTGTTTACAGAGGATGTAAATATCCGCTTTGAAAGGCGCGAAAGGAATCAACTGGCGTCTGTTAAGATTGGCGGGGAAGAGCTTCTCGCTGCTCCCGTGCGGCTGAATTTCTGGAGGGCGCTTACGGATAATGACAGAGGCAGCCGTGCAGGTTCAAGGCTTGGGTGCTGGCGCGACGCCGGAAATACTCCAGGAATTTATAATAACACAAAATTTTCTGTAGAGGGTTATAAAATCCTTGAAAACGGCAGAAAGGTTATTGTAACCTGCTCCGCGGTTATCTGCACTCAGCAGGAATCAAAGGCGGTTATAATTTATACAATCACCTCAAAGGGCATAGAGATTGATATGCAGTTTTATCCGGATGAGTCGCTTCCCGAAATTCCGGAGATTTCAATGCTGTTTGAACTGCCGGGTGATTTTGAAAATGTAACCTATCTCGGCGAGGGACCTTATGAAAATTACGCGGATAGAAATAACGGCACCGAAATAGGGGTTTATAACACAACGGTTACTGATATGTATACCGATTACCTTAAACCGCAGGAATGTGGAAACCGAACAGGAGTAAGATACGCAACTCTTATAGGAAACAAAAAAACGTTTACCATTGTTGCGGAGCCCGTTATGGAGTTTAATGCAAGCCATTATCTTCCGGATGAAATTGAAAATGCGCGGCACAAAAAAGATTTGCCGCAAAGCAATAAAACGGTTGTGCGTGCAATCGCGCGGCAGCAGGGCGTTGGCGGATATGACAGCTGGGGAGCCAAATGCAATGAAAAATATATAAATAAATCTGGAAAAACATACCGGCTTAAATTTCAAATCAGATTTTAACGCTTTTAAACCGTTTAAATCGGAATAGACTAAATTACAAAATAGTAATAATAAAGTAAAGATATTTTATTTAACTTGACTTTTTTATTTAAAGGCATTATAT
>JAJBVR010000187.1 GCA_020859725.1 Clostridiales bacterium
GGTTTGGGGTTTTTATGACTTTATTGATTAAAAATGCCCGCGTTTTTACGGGCGAAAGGTTTGAAAAATCAGATGTTTTAATAAAAAATTCAAAAATTCATAACCTTGGCAACTCCATTTCGTGCAATGGGGCAGATCGTGTTTTTGATTTTAAGGATAAGTATTTTTTAATTCCGGGTTTTGTTGATGTTCACGTTCATCTTCGAGAGCCCGGTTTTTCTTATAAAGAAACAATTAAATCAGGCACCATGGCAGCCGCCGCCTCGGGATATACGGCGGTTTGCCCTATGCCTAATCTTAATCCGGCGCCGGATTGCCCTGAAAATCTTAAAACAGAGCTTGATATAATAAAGCGCGATGCGGTTATTGATGTGTTTCCGTTTGCATCTATTACCAAAGGAAGAAAAGGCAGGGGCGAATGCGTTGATTTTGATTCTATGAAAAACAGCGTTATAGGATTTTCGGACGATGGATGCGGAGTGCAGACAGAGCAGCTGATGAAAGAGGCTATGGAAAAATGCAGCAAAATAGGAGCGCTTATATGCGCTCATTGTGAGGTAAACAGCCTTTTGAACGGCGGATATATTAATTTGGGAAAATATTGCAAAACGCATAATCACAGGGGAATTTGCAATGAAAGCGAGTGGCGCCAGATTGAACGCGACTGCAGGCTGGCGGAGGAAACCGGATGCCGCTATCACGTGTGCCATATATCAACAAAAGAAAGCGTTGATATAATAAGAAAGGCAAAGGCAAGGGGAGTAAACGTAACCTGCGAAACGGCGCCGCACTATTTGACTCTTTGTGATGACGATTTAAAAGAGGACGGAAGATTTAAAATGAATCCGCCTCTCAGGTCAAAAGAGGATATGATGGCGCTTATTGAGGGTGTTAAAGACAGCACTGTTGACGTTATAGCTACGGATCATGCGCCTCACAGCGCTGATGAAAAATCAAAAGGTCTTGAAAAAAGCGCGATGGGAATTACAGGGCTTGAAACAGCGTTCCCCGTTTTATATTCAAGGCTTGTTAAAAAGAAAATTATTTCCGTGGAAAAGCTGATAAATATGATGGCCGTCCGCCCGCGTGAAATATTCGGAATAGAGGGCGGCAGAATTGAAATAGGCGCGCCTGCCGATTTATGCGCGCTTGATTTGGAAAACGAATGGATTGTTAATTCCGCTGACTTTATCAGTAAGGGCAAATCAACCCCTTTTGACGGCTGGAAAGTGCATGGTAAAAATCTTTTAACTGTTTTGAGAGGAGATATTGTTTATGATGCCGTATGATAAAAAAATTGTGCTTGAAAACGGGCAGGAATTTTACGGATGGGGTTTCGGAGCGAATACGCAGGCAATCAATGAAATTGTTTTTAACACTTCTATGGTTGGATATCAGGAAATTATTTCAGACCCGTCATACACAGATCAAATGGTGTGTATGACTTACCCGCTGATCGGAAATTACGGAATGACCGATGAGGACTATGAAACTAAGGTTCCCACAATGGGCGGGCTTATAGTTAGGGAATACAATGATTTGCCGTCTAATTTCAGATATACAAAAACACTTTCCGAAGTTCTTGACGAATACGGAATACCCGGAATTTGCGGAGTTGATACAAGAAAAACCACACGTATTATACGTGATGAGGGAAGCCAAAAGGTTATGATAACAAATGCGGATACTCCTCTTGCCGAAGCGCTTGAAAGTGTTGAAAATTATGTTATTCCAACGGATATGGTAAGCCGTGTTTCCTGCAAAAAACGCTGGTATTCACGCACACCGAATCATAGGTATGATGTTGTTGCGGTTGACTGCGGAATTAAACTTAATATAATCAGAAAGCTGAATGAAAAGGGCTGTAATGTAACGGTTGTGCCGTATAACACAACTTCAGAGGAAATAATGAAAATGCAGCCGGATGGTTTGCTCCTTTCAAACGGGCCCGGCAATCCGGAAGATGTTATGCCAGTAATAAATGTTGTTAAGGAGCTTAAAGGAAAACTTCCTATTTTCGGAATTTGCCTTGGTCATCAAATGATTTCGCTTGCGCTCGGAGCCAAAACGTTTAAAATGAAGTTCGGCCACAGGGGAGGCAATCACCCTGTTATGAACATGGCTACTGGAAAGATAGAAATAACATCTCAAAATCACTCATATGCGGTTGACTGCGAATCGCTTAAAAATACGGAGCTTTCTTTAACTCATAAAAATCTGCTGGATAACACCGCCGAAGGTGTTGAATGCGTTAAGGACAAGCTGTTTTCCGTTCAGTACCATCCCGAAAGCGCGCCCGGCCCGCAGGACAGTGAATATCTTTTTGATAAATTTATTGATTTGATGGAAAAGGAGGCGGAGTAATATGCCTAAACGCACAGATATACATAAAATACTTGTTATAGGTTCCGGACCTATTGTTATAGGGCAGGCTGCCGAATTTGATTACTCCGGAACACAGGCCTGTCTTTCACTTAAGGAGGAGGGTTATGAGGTTGTTTTAATAAACTCTAACCCCGCTACTATTATGACGGATACACAAATTGCGGATAAGGTTTATATGGAACCTCTTAATCTTGAATATGTCGCAAGAATTATCCGCCACGAGCGGCCTGATGCTGTTTTGCCGTCACTCGGCGGTCAGACAGGTCTTAATTTAGCTGTTCAGCTTGCAAAAAAAGGCATTCTTAAGGAATGTGATGTTGAAATATTGGGTACAAGGTTTGAAGCTATTGAACGGGCGGAAGACAGAGAACTTTTTAAAGAACTTTGTGAAAAACTCGGGGAGCCTGTTCTTCCGTCCGATATTTGTGATAATCTTGAGGACGGATTAAGAATTGCCTCTGAAATAGGTTATCCCGTTGTTCTTCGCCCCGCTTTTACTTTGGGCGGAACAGGCGGCGGCTTTGCCGATGATGAAGATGAATGCCGCGTTATGCTTAAAAACGCGCTTTCTCTTTCTCCTGTTAATCAGGTGCTTGTTGAAAAAAGCATAAAAGGATATAAGGAAATTGAATATGAAGTTATGCGGGATGCAAATGACACAGCCATAACAATATGCAATATGGAAAATATTGATCCCGTTGGAATTCATACGGGTGATTCAATCGTTGTGTGCCCGTCACAAACCTTAACAAATAAAGAATATCAAATGCTTCGTGATTCCGCTTTGCGTATTATTCGTGAGCTTCAGATTGAAGGCGGCTGCAATGTTCAATTCGCGCTTGATCCTCATTCTTTTCAATATTATCTTATAGAAGTTAATCCCAGAGTTTCACGCTCTTCAGCGCTGGCTTCAAAAGCATCGGGCTATCCCATAGCAAGAGTTTCGGCAAAAATAGCGGTGGGTATGTATCTTAACGAAATTCAAATTGCCAATACTCCTGCTTCCTTTGAGCCCGCACTTGACTATGTGGTTTCAAAAATCGCGCGCTTTCCGTTTGATAAATTTGTGGATGCCAATAACAGACTTAATACTCAGATGAAAGCTACCGGTGAGGTAATGGCAATCGGAAGAACAGTTGAGGAAAGCCTGCTTAAAGCCGTGCGTTCGCTTGAAACAGGTGTGTGCCATATTTATAATAAAAAATTTGACGGTATGACGGTTGATGATCTTCTTGATTACATTAAAATCGGAACGGATGACCGTATATACGCAATGGCTCAGCTCATTAGAATGAATGTTGATTTGGTTCGTATATATAACGCCACTAAAATTGATATGTTCTTTATTGAAAAAATAAGAAAT
>JAJBVR010000115.1 GCA_020859725.1 Clostridiales bacterium
CTTTTTGATCCTGCAAAGTGCTTATTTTATCTTTAAGTAAATCAACCTTTTGCATAAGAACATTTGCATATTCTTCCGCATCTGCCTGCTGAGATTTTAAATTGGCGAGTTCCTTTTTATTCTTCTCAAGCCTGTTTTCGATTTCGTTCATTTTGCTTGAGCTGCTTGCCGCCTGAGCGGTAAAAGCAGAAGCAAAAACAAACATAACACTTAAAACAACGCAAAGAAATTTTACTAATTTAGATTGCACTTATTTCACTGCCTTCCTTATTTAAATATTTGCCCATTGAGAGCAGCGCACCGCCGACGCCGGTTATAATGCCGATGGCAATAAATATACCTAGCATAGGCAACGCATAATCCGTAAACGCGAGAGCATCAAGACCCAAAGAGGAAAGAAGGCTGCTGAACTGCGTTATGGCAAGCTCATATACTCCCCATACAAGTCCGAGAGAAATAATTCCGGAGATAATACCGAGAAGCATACCTTCAACCACAAACGGGAACCGCACAAAATTATTTGTGGCGCCCACAGATTTCATTATGCTTATTTCAAGCCTTCTGGAATATACCGTAAGCTTAATTGTGTTTGAAATAATGAATATGCTGATTGCAAGCAGAACAGCCACAATAACTATTGAAATAACTTCCACACCATGGCGGATGGATACCAATTTTTGAGCAAGGTCCTTATTTTCCCTTATAGTATCAATATTATTAAGCTTTTTGATTTCATTAATGGTATCATCAAAATAATTTAAATCCGCAACTGTAACTTTATAAGCATCCGGCAAAGGAATATCAGAGCTTATTTCCGTAAAAAATTCCGCCTGAGCCTGATCCATTGTTGAAAGCTGTTCGTTCCACGCCTCTTCTTTTGAAACGAATTGAGTTTCCTTTACATTCGGAATATCATTAAGCTCTTTTTCCATTGCGGAAATATCCGCATCTGAAGTGTCATCCTTAATATATACCATTACAACATTTTCTTCTTCCATTTTTCCGAGAAGAGATTCAATGTTTATAAATATCATGGAGGCGCAGCCAATCATAACAAGGCAGCTCATAAGCACACATATAGAGGCAATGCTCATCATTCTGTTTGACCAAACATTTCTGAAACCCTCTTTAATAAGGTATCTGAAGCTTGAACCTGTCATTATTCCTTACCCCCGTTTTCAGAATCTTCGTCAGAATCGGAACTGTCTAATCTTCGTCAGAATCGGAACTGTCTATTGATTCAAATATATCCTCAACATCTTTGCCGAGTTTGACATCCTCGTTAAAGAAAAACATATCCGTTGCTTTTTCCGGGTTGTCCGATTCAAAACGGGCATTAGTGGGATCCGGAGTATCTGAAACAACCTCGCCGTTTTTAATAACAATAACACGGCGCGGAAAAGCCTTAACAAGGCTGTGTTCGTGGGTTACCATTATAACCGTTGTGCCGCCGTTATTGATTTTTGTAAGCATTTCAACAATCTCATAGCTCATTTCGGGGTCTACATTTCCGGTAGGCTCGTCCGCAATAATAAGCTTTGGATTGTTTACAAGCGCCCTTGCGAGTGAAACACGCTGCTGCTCGCCGCCTGAAAGCTCATTGGGCATTGAGCGCGCCTTGTGGGAAAGACCCACCAGCTGTAAAATATAAGGCACTCTTTTTCTTATATCTTTTTCTTTGGAGCCGATAACACGCATTGCAAAAGCAACATTATCATAAACGCTCATTTTAGGAATAAGTCTGAAATCCTGAAAAACAATTCCCATTGTGCGCCTGTAATAAGGCACTTGCTTCTTCTTTAATGTATCAGACAAATAATCGCCCACAACAACAACGCCTTCGGTTGGCTTTTCCTCATGCATAATAAGCTTTAAAAAAGTGCTTTTCCCCGCTCCGGAAGAGCCGACAACGAAAACGAATTCCCCGTCCTCGATTTTTATATTAACATTATTTAAAGCTTTTGTTTCCGTGCTTCCGGAAACTTTAGTAACATCACGAAATTCAATCACAATTTTTACCTCTAATCTGATATAAAAATTCAAAATCAACTATGCTTTTGCCAAAATAAAACAACGGCAAAAACCAAAATATATTCAGAACAGCGGGTAAATTTTATTAAAAAACGCCGTTTGACCCAATCGGAAAATACTGTGAATCCGCAAACCCGCAGTTGAAATGACACCGGCATTCGGCAGTCAGCATATACAACCCTGCCGATAATAATTATCACTTATATATAATAATACAAATCAGCTCGTAAATCAATGTTTAATTGTTTTTTATTTGTAAATATTATATAACAAAATTGTAAACAGAATCTCATTTATATTGTAAAAACATTTTTAATATCGTCACATTATTATCAAATGCGGCGAAAAACCGCTAAAAACAGCGCTATAAATTAATATTCAACTATTCCACCAAAGCAAAAAATCAGGCGGCATAATTAATATACACCGCCTGAAATTAAAAGAATTAATATTTAACGGGGCTTGATTCAAGATATTTGTTAACCATAAGAGCAACTTTAAACACAATGGCGTCATCAAATTCCCTTAAATCAAGGCCTGTAATTTTTTTAATTTTTTCCAATCTGTAAACAAGAGTGTTTCTGTGCACAAACAATTTTCTGCTTGTTTCGGAAACATTAAGATTGTTTTCAAAAAACTTTTGAATTGTAAATAAAGTTTCTTGATCAAGCGAATCGATTGAACCGGATTTAAACACCTCTTTAAGGTACATTTTGCAAAGCGTGGTTGGAAGCTGATAAATAAGTCGGGCAATTCCCAAATTTTCATAGCTGGCAATTCTTTTTTCCGTATCAAAAACCTTGCCCACTTCCAAAGAAACCTGCGCTTCCTTAAAAGAGCGCGCCAAATCTTTTATTCCCGTAACGCATGTGCCAATGCCCACATAAGCATTGCAGTAAAACTCTGTTGAAAGCGTGTCGCAAATAGAGCGGGCAAGCTTTTCGAGATCCTTAAGCTCAACATCGGGGCGCACCTCTTTAACAAGCGCAATATCATTTTCATTAACGTTTATTACAAAATCTTTGGTTTTATCAGGGAAAAAATTTTGTGTAACATCATAAACCGACACATCTGTTTTTTGCGGCACACGTATTATAAAAACAACCCTTGTGGCATCATTGTTAAAATGAAGCTCACGGCTTTTTATATAAATATCGCCGGGAAGAATATTATCTAAAATAACATTTTTAACAAAGTTTGCCCGGTCAAATTTTTCATCATTCGTTTGCTTAATCTGATTAAAAGCTACCGCAATAATATCAGCATAGCGCTTGCTTGCTTCATCTGTGCCCTCCAAAAAAACAGCATATTCCGGATGCGCCGAATTTCCGAACGCCTTATATGTGCATCCGTCCACACAGGTTTGAAGCCCGGCAAAAACGCCAGCCGAAACCACGCCTTTTCGCACTTCGCCTATTTGCCCCAGTTCGGAGCACGCGATAACAGCGCCGCTTTCATCCACAACTCCTATATTGCGGTCCATAGAATCCCTCATTTGATTTACAATGCCCTGAAACAATCTGTTTGGCAAGAAAATTCCCCCTCTGTAAAGATTTATAAGAAAAAACTGCACAAAAGCAATTAACTTCTGTTGTTGATATTATACAATTCTTATAAACAATTTGCAAGCATTTTACTCAACTTGTAATATATTTTTTGTTTATCTTGCATAAAACAAAAAACAGGCGCGTTATTACCACAATATATTGTGGTGCGC
>JAJBVR010000070.1 GCA_020859725.1 Clostridiales bacterium
ATATTAAAACTCCTGTTTAAAACACAGAAATTAAGCAAATAAAAAAGCCTGGTTTCAATTGAAAACAGGCGGCAGATTATCGATAAAGCGGCCAGAACCACGCAAAGTAAAAATATTTTATTTTAATTACATTATAGCAGAAGTTTGTTTTTCTAATTTTGAATCGATTTTTCGTTTATAAAAACTCTGAACAGAGGCAGGCATGAATTAAAAAATTTTTTGTAAGCCGCGCAGTAATCCTCGCTTTGCCGCGTTCTTTTGCATCCTCCCGCTCTGCATACTGGATAAACGCGGCAGCTTTTGCATTTTTCTGGAATTTTAAGGCTTTCACAAATAAAATTATATGCGGTTTTTGATTTTGCCATTTCTTCAAATCCGTGCGTTTTTATATTACCAAGCAGATAATCATCCGTGCAGTAAAAATCACACGGATATATATTTCCGTTGCTCTCGGCAACAAACTGATGCGAACAGCGCCCCTGCATTCCGCATTGCTCTGTAGGCTGATTAAGGTAAAGCCTTGCCCAATTATCAAATTGGCGAATACTTATATATCTGTGGCGCACGTAGTCCTTAACATACAAATTGAAAACCTTAATCAAAAAATCCGAATATTGCTCATTTGTCATATAAAGCTCGCTTTGCTCGTTTGAATCAAATGGGCGAAGGCAGGGAATAAACTGAAGGTATCTGAATCCTTTTGAGCGGAAATATTTATAAATTCTTTCCCCGTTTTCAGCGCAGTAGCCTGTAAGCACCGTAAGAATATTAAAATCAGCATTATTTCTTTTAAGGCATTCGGCAGCGTTTATAATTTGATAGTAAGAATTGGTTCCAGATGGCTTTTTTCTGAATTTATTTCCTGAATAATCGCCGTCCAGGCTAAGACCCACAAGAAATTTATTCTTGCAAAAAAAACGCGCCCATTCATCGTTTATCATTGTGCCGTTTGTTTGAATACTGTAAAAAATGCGGCTGTTTTTATCGTTAAGCTTGTTTACCGCGGCAACAAAGCGCTTAAAATATTCAATTCCGGCCAAAGTCGGTTCACCGCCCTGAAAGGTAAATGCAATCATATTTCCATCTGCAAAATCAAGCGCTTTTTTTATCAGAATTTCAGCTGTGCTTTTTTCCATAGCGCCGAAACCGAGATGCTCCCTGTGCTCGGAAACATCCCGGTAAAAGCAGTATTCGCAGGATAGGTTGCAAAGTGAGGACGCTGGCTTTATCATTATAGACAAAGGCGGCATTTTATCACATTCCTTTATGATTCGTTTTTAATAATTCCTCTGCGGTTTTCCTTAAATTCCTTTTGAATTTCATCAAGCTTTTTATGATATTGGTCGGCTATTTCCGGATAAACCGTTGTTCTGTTGTAGTTTTCACCGGAATCATCGGTTAATATATGAAGCCAGTTAGTTCTGTATTTATCAAAGAAAGCAGAGTTATCATTTTGTATTCTGTCAAAATACTTAAATGTAATATACTCATTGTCCTTAAGAACGGAATAATCATAGTCCTGATACTGCTGCATAACACTTTCGGTTGAAACCGTATACTGAATAGCTTTAATATCCTCTCGCTTCATATGTAAAATTGGATGTTCCTCATTGTGAATCACGGAATCATTTTTTAACAGCGGAGTCATTGAAACTCCGTCTATAATTCTGTCCTCGGGCATATATGCGTTTACAGTTCCGCCCTTCCCCGATATTCCGCAAAGCTCAACTAAAGTAGGATAAAGGTCAACAAGTGTGGCGGATTGCTTTCTTGTAGTTCCCGCAGTGCCGAGAGCTCCGTTCGCATCATCCCATCTTATCATAAACGGAACCTTTTGACCGCCTTCATAAGCAAGATATTTGCCGCCTCTCAATTCATTTGTAGAACCCTCAAGCGCCGGTCCGTTATCACTTGTGAATACAATGATTGTATTTTCAAGCACACCGAGCTCTTCCATTGTGTTGAAAAGCTGCCCCAAATATGAGTCAAATTCAGTAATGCAGTCAACATATGTGCCCATACCGCTTGTGCCTTTAAAATCATCACCAACATAAACAGGGGCATGCGGCCACGGAGTAGTATAATACGCAAGGAAAGGAGATCCGGATTGAGCCTGTTCTGTTATCCAGCCCGTAATTTCATCATGAATCCACTCGGTTGCCTGCGATTGATCTTTTAATTCGTCAGTGCCCCTTGCTATGGTATATTCACCGTTTTCTTCTCTTACATGATAGAAAGGATTCATATCATTAACATAATGGCTGCCGTAGAAATAATCAAAGCCCTGGTTTGTGGGAAGATATTCGCCGTAATCACCGAGATGCCATTTTCCGAACAGCCCTGTGGAGTAACCCGCAGCCTGAAAAGTTTCGGCAACTGTTATTTCATCTCCCAGCATACCGTCTGCGTTACCGCCCATTTCAACGGAATTGAAAATTCTTGTTGATGCAAACGGTGAAAATGTATCAACAGTCGGATAAATAACATTATCCGCGTATCCCCTGTAAGGGTATCTTCCGGTCATTGCCGCAAATCTCGCGGGAGAGCAAACCGAATATGATGAATAGAAATTTTCAAAATTAAGCCCGTTTTCTCCGATGCTGTCAATATTGGGAGTGTCAAATATAGAACCGTTGATAGAAACATCTCCGTATCCCAAATCATCCATAAGTATAACAAGCACATTCGGGTTGTCAGCGGCGGCGTTTTTATCAATATTTTTTAAATAATCGTCCTGCCCGTCCCACATCCTTTCGGTGTTAGGATCTGAGCGAAGATTCATTGTAAGCACGTAAAAAATACTTGTGCCTACAAGAAGTACGCTTAAAACTCCGGAAAGAGCTTTCTTTAAATTTTCCTTTTTAAAGGTATGGCGAGCTGTGAAAAACAGCCCCCAAAGCGCTATAGCGCTTGGAAGAGCCAAAAGCAGATTCCCCAAAAGTCTTGTTCCGAAATTACCCTCTCCGGTAAGCCATGGGTGGTCGGCGGAACTGAATCCCGCAAGGCCGCTTGTGAAAGCTCCGAATCCGGCATCCGCGCCCCATATAATATAATACACAATTATTCCGATGCAAGCGGCGGCATAACCGTAAATTATAGGAGCGTAAACTTTTTTCTTAATTATAAGAGCTAAAATAATAACAGCGGAAATTATGCAGCAGTAGGCAACAGATATAACCGCCATAATGTTAAGCCTTACAACAAGTGTGGCCAAAGCAAGCCCTATACCTATTATCATAAGTAGAATGGGAAATACTTTTTTGTTTTTGTCCAGTGTTATTTTGCTTTTCATAAAATAAATTTTTCTCCTTTCTTTATTATAAATAAATTATATTGCCTGCCGCGTCTCTTTGTCAAGTTACAATAAAATAACACAATGTTATGTATGAGTTTTAAAAACCGGTTAATCATTTTTTAGGTTGTTGTTTTATTAAGGATTGGTTTAGCGGTTTTCACAACTATTACCGGAGCTGCCATAAAGGAATAGAATAGAATCAATTCAACTTTTAATCGTATTAATCGTAAAAATTAATTACGCGCTTTTTTAAAAATATTACATTACTTGTTGATATTTGAATTGATTGTACTAACAGTAAATATAGCAGTTTCACAATTCTTGTAATTATTAAACATAAGAAAAAGCAGGAGTCAGTTTGTAAAAACAGAGGACGGTTCTGCGTGTTAATTAAACGGAACGGAGCAGACCCATACAGCT
>JAJBVR010000072.1 GCA_020859725.1 Clostridiales bacterium
AAGAATCTTATATCTCATTAAAGAAATTTCTTATAATAATTACAATAAATTCCCGTTTATATATAACAAACGGGATTTCGTTTTTTATATGGAGTTGCAGCTTTCAATAAGGCAAACCGCGTGAGCGGCAATTCCCTGCTTAGCTCCGGTAAAGCCCAGCCCCTCCTCGGTGGTTGCCTTTACAGAAACGCTGTCTAACGCGCATTCACAGGCGCAAGCTATATTTTGCCTCATTTCATCGATATATGGAGATAATTTGGGTTCCTGAGCCAGAACCGTAGCGTCTATATTTACTATTTTATAGCCTAATTTAAAAAGCGTTTTTGAAACTTTTTTCAGCAGAGCAAGGCTGTTTGCACCCTCGTACTTTGGGTCATTGTCCGGAAACAGGCGCCCTATATCACCCAGCGCGGCGGCTCCCAGCAAAGAATCCGACACGGCGTGAAGAAGAACATCCGCATCCGAATGGCCTAAAAGCCCGTATGAATACGGAATATCCACCCCGCCTATTACACATTTTCTTCCCGAAGCGAATTTATGAACATCGTAACCGTGACCGATTCTCATAACAAATTTCATAACCTTTCCGGCTGCAAATAATTTACGTGGACAACAGATACGCTTTGCTGCAGCCGTTCAAAGCGTATATAAAATTGAATTTTTCCGATGCAAATCGGCAATAGTTAAATTTTAAGTGATTATATTCGGGCAGTATTAAAAGCCATTCTGCCCGTTTCTGATTTTAAGAATACTTTCCGCGATTGGAATATCGCTTTTTGTTGTAATTTTAATATTTTCATAATCTCCCGGAACAACCTTTACTTTAATGCCCAAATTTTCCACAAGGCGGCAATCGTCGGTGTAATCGCCATTTTCTTCAACAGCTTTATGCATTGCTTTTTTATATATGTCAAAAGAAAATATCTGCGGTGTTTGAATCGAAATAAGATTTTTTCTTTCAGGAGTAGCCGTAATATTCAGTTCTTCATCAACCACCTTAATTGTGTCCTTAACAAACACACCGGAAGCGGCAGCGCCGTAAAGCAAGGCAGTATCCAAGGTTTTCAATACAATTTCACGCGTAACAAGAGGTCTTGCACCATCGTGAATTATTATGCAGGTGCACTCATCAATAGTTTCAACAGCATTTCTTACGCTTTCCTGCCTTGTTTTTCCGCCTATTGCGAACGATATATTTTCATTCGGAAGCAGGCGTGAAAATTCCTGCAAATCGCACTCGCGGCAAACAACAATAATTTCATCAATTTCGGCCATATCCGCAAAGGTTTCCACACTGCGTTCCAAAACGGTTTTTCCGCATATTTTAAGAAGCATTTTACTTTTTTCAATTCCCATCCTTGTTCCGTTTCCGGCGGCAAGGATAACAGCAACATTATACAATTCTTTTTATCCTTTCAAGCTCATCCTCGTTAGGAGTAACGTATTCGGTTTTATAGTTATCGTAAACAACCATTCCGGGCTTCGCGCCGTTGGGTTTTTTAACGTTTTTAACAAGAGTGTAATCAACCGCAACATTTGAAGAATTTTTCGCTTTACTGTTATAAGCCGCAAGCATAGCCGCTTCCCTTATTACTTCATCTGTAAATTCAAAGCCGTTATTTGCAACAATAACGTGGGAACCGGCGCCGTCTTTAATATGGAACCACAAATCGTGTTTTTTGGCTGTTTTCAAAGTCAGCTTATCATTCATCAAATTATTTCTGCCAACCGATATTTTGAATCCATCTGTGCTTATGTATTCCTTAGGTTTTAAAGCCTTAGGAGATTTGGAGTTTTTATAATTTCTGCGTTTCAAAAATCCGGTTTGAGTTAATTCTGATTTTATTTCCGAAATTTCCCCGCTTGAATCAGCGCGCGAAAGAGAATCAATAACCGAATCCAAATACCTTGCCTCATCCTCAGCCTGCAAAATAAAACCGCTGAGCTTTGCCTGAGCCGTTTGTTTTTTTCTGTATTCTTTGTAGTACCTCTGAGCATTTTGCATTGGGGTTTCGGACGGGTCTGCAGGTATTCTTATAATATTATCATTATCATAATAATTATGCAAATCATAAAATAAAGAACCTTTTTGAAGCGCATACTGATTTGATATAATCAAATCCCCGTAAATTTTATATTTTTCTTTATCCCCGCATTCTTTAAGTTCCTGTTTCCGTGCTTCCGCTTTACGAACCGCGCGCTCTCGAAATTTTTGGAGAGTTTTGAACAATTCGCCGGATTGCTGATTAATTCTTTCCGTTTTCACTTTCTCATAATAAAAATAATCAAGCGTTTCGGAAAAAGAGTCAAAATATTTAAGCTTTGCAAGATTACCGTATTGCTTTACGGGCATAAAAGCAAAGTCAAGCAGTTTATCTGTTATTACAGCAACAGGCTTTGGCTTTTCGGCATACTCTTTTATTTTTAAAAGAGAAACGCCGCTTTCAAATTCCCTGCATGCAATAGGTGAAACACCCATAACAGCATCCTGAAAAGCCTTTGCGGGGGATTTTTCACTTGCGGAAATACGGCTTTTTATTTCATTAATATCATCCGAAAAAATATTAAGCTTATCCTGCGGCGGCGGAGAAACGTATTTTTCACCCGGAAGTATCTGACGTATATGAGATTTATTTTCGTCCACTCTTTTAAGCGAATCAATAATAATTCCTTTTTCGTTTGTAAGGATAATATTACTGTATTTTCCCATAATTTCGCAAATCAAATTAAATTTAACAGAATCTCCCAATTCATTTGTGCAAACAGCTTTTATTTTAACAATTCGTTCCAAACCATCCTGCTCAACGGATATTATTTTGGCCCCGTTTAAATGTTTGCGAAGAAGCATACAAAGCATTGGGGGCTTTGAAGGATTTTCGGGAGGATATGATGTAAAATATATACCTGCCGTGTCTGCTCGGCAAGAGAGAAGCAGTTTTTTTGCTCCCTCTCTTGAACGTAAAGAGAGAATAATTTCTTCTTTGGAGGGCTGATGAATTTTTTCAATTCTTGAACCGACTGCGAAAGCGGCGACTTCATTTTTAAGATGAAAAAGAAAAATTCCGTCTAAAGCCATAAACAACCTTTCCTATATATCAAACAGATTTAACAGGGTTTTCCTGCCCCGCCCATATAAATTCAACTTCTTTAAAGGCAGATTGCAGTTTATCGGCAATCATATGAAAAGCCTGAGATTCGGTTTCAAAATGCCCCGCGCTTATAACTGCATAATCATTTTCGGCAGCTTCAAGGAAATTATGATATTTCATATCTCCTGTTAAAAAACAATCCGAACATTCCATAGCCGCCGGCAGAAATTCTTCGCAGGCGCCTCCGCCAACCGCCACTGTTTTAATAACTTTATCGGTAACTGTATATCTTATACCGCTTACATTAAGCCGTTCCTTAACGAATTCGGCAAAATCATCAATACTCATTTCATAATCCAAATCCCCTATGGAAATGAAAGTTCCGTCTATCGGTTTAACATTATTTAATCCCAGCAAGGAGGAAAGATTAGCGTTAATTCCGCATTCGGCAATATCATAATTTGTGTGAGCGGATATAACGGCAATATTGTTTTCAGCACATAAGTAAAGCGCGCTTCCTTTTTTAAGCTGCTTAATTCCCGTAAAAATTACGGGGTGATGCGTTATAATTAAATCAGCGTGCAAATCAGCTGCAAATTCAACAGTCTTTTTTACAGCGTCAAGGC
>JAJBVR010000011.1 GCA_020859725.1 Clostridiales bacterium
ATATGATCTGTCACAATGATTATTAAACTCCTTTCCTGTTTCTCACCTGCAATAAAATTTATATCCGGCAATATATTATATCGGCATTATAGCAAAAAATTATTTTTTTTGCGAACTTTTTGTTAATATTTATGATGAAAAATCAATTTATCTATATGCAAAACAGCAACATTGTGTTATTATACTTATGTTAATTCTATATTAATTAATTTATAGAATAAAATCAAGGAGGATTATCCGTAATGGCAGAAGTTTTTCAAATTTATGTTGAAAAGAAAAAGGGCAATGATATTGAAGCCATGAATATGCTTGAGGATCTTAAATCAAGCGTTGGAATCAAGGGGCTTAAAAATCTGCGCCTTATTAACAGATATTATGCACAGGGGCTGAGCGGCGAAGAATTTAACAGCGCAGTAAATCTGATTCTTTCAGAGCCAAATGTGGATAATGTGTATAAAGAAATCGAATTTCCGCAGGGATGGCGGCATTTTGCCTGCGAATATCTGCCCGGCCAGTATGACCAAAGGGCGGACAGCGCCGCGCAGTGCATTCAGCTTCTTACCGCGGGTGAGCGCCCGATTGTTTCAAGCGCGAAAATCATAGCGGTTTGCGGAGATATAACGGATGATGATTTTGCAAAAATCAAAGCTTATATAATAAACCAAGTTGAATCAAGAGAGGCCTCTGCCGAAAAGCCCGAAACTCTTAATATTTCCTCTGAAGTTCCCGCCGATATTATAAGAATAAGCGGATTTAATGAAAAATCGGATTCTGAAATTGCGCAATATCATAAATCCATGGGCTTTGCGATGAGCGAAGCGGACTTGTGCTGGGTGCGCGATTATTTTAAATCGGAAAACAGAGAGCCGAGCCTTACCGAGCTTAAGGTTATAGACACTTATTGGAGCGACCACTGCCGCCACACCACTTTCAGCACAATACTTGACAATATAGAAATTGAAAAATCAAAATACAGCCGTGCGATTGAAAACGCCCTTAACCTTTATTTTGATTTACGGAAAGAGGTTTACGGCAGTAAAGAAAAAGACGTTTGCCTTATGGATATGGCGTGCATAGGCGCAAAAGCGCTTAAAAAGCGCGGCAAATTAACAAATCTTGACGAAAGCGATGAAATTAACGCCTGCTCCATTGAAGTGCCCGTTGTTATTGACGGAAAAACGGAGCAGTGGCTTGTTCAGTTTAAAAACGAAACTCATAACCACCCAACGGAAATAGAGCCGTTCGGCGGAGCGGCAACGTGCCTCGGAGGCGCAATAAGAGACCCGCTTTCAGGCAGAGCATACGTTTATCAGGCAATGAGGGTTACCGGTTCCGGCGACCCTACAAAGCCGTTTGAGGAAACATTGAAATCAAAGCTGCCGCAGAAAAAAATAACCACGGGCGCCGCTCAGGGTTATTCAAGCTACGGAAACCAGATAGGGCTGGCAACGGGCCAGGTTACGGAGCTTTACGATGAAGGCTATGTTGCCAAAAGAATGGAAATAGGCGCGGTTATAGGCGCGTCGCCTAAAGAAAATGTAATAAGAGAGGTTCCCCTGGAGGGCGATATAATTGTGCTTCTCGGCGGCAGAACCGGCCGCGACGGATGCGGCGGCGCAACAGGCTCATCAAAGGCGCACAACAGTATGTCCATAGAAACGTGCGGCGCCGAAGTGCAAAAGGGAAATCCGCCCACGGAAAGAAAAATTCAAAGGCTTTTCAGAAAGCCGGAAGCCGCAAAAATGATTAAACGCTGCAATGATTTCGGAGCGGGCGGTGTTTCCGTGGCGATAGGCGAGCTTGCGGACGGGCTTAATATTGATCTTGATAAAGTTCCTAAAAAATACGACGGGCTTGACGGAACCGAGCTTGCCATATCCGAATCACAGGAAAGAATGGCAGTTGTTCTTGATAAAGAAAATGTTGATAAATTTATCGCCCTGGCGGCAAAAGAAAATCTTGAGGCCACTCCCGTAGCCGCTGTTACAGCCGATAACAGGCTTGTTATGACCTGGAGGGGCGATAAAATAGTGGATATAAGCCACGATTTTCTCAACACAAACGGCGTTACCCAGCACACAAACGTGCTTATCGGCGCAATAGATGAAAATAACAATTACAGAAACCAAATTCCAAAAGAAGTAACATGCAAACGAGGGGCGGACGCTTTAAAAGCAAACCTTTCAAGGCTTGAGGTTTGCTGCCAGAAAGGCCTTGCAGAGCGATTTGACTCTTCAATCGGAGCAGCAACGGTTAATATGCCGTTCGCAGGCACATATCAGCTTAGCCCGGAGGAAGTGATGGCGGCTAAAATCCCCGTAACGCACGGTGAAACTGACACAGCCACAGTTATGTCATACGGCTTCATTCCAAAGCTTTCACGCTGGAGCCCGTTCCATTCGGCTGCTTTCGCCGTTACCGAATCGCTTGCCAAGCTGGCGGCGGCGGGATGCAATCCGAGCGAGGCAAAGCTTACTTTTCAGGAATATTTTGAAAGGCTCAACGATTCCCCGAAGCGCTGGGGAAAACCAACCGCGGCGCTTCTTGGCTCCATCGCCGCGCAGATAGGCTACGGCGCCCCCTCAATAGGCGGAAAAGACAGTATGAGCGGCTCTTTCAACGAGCTTGACGTGCCGCCGACTCTTGTTTCATTCGCGGTTGGCATAAGCGAGGCTTCAAAAACATCAAGCGCAATGTTCCAAAGGCTGAAATCAAAGGTTTATATGCTTGAAATTCCCGTTGACGAAGAAACGGGGCTTCCCGATTTCAAAAAAGCCATGGAAGTTATGATGACGGTTTATGAGGGCATACGCAGCGGAAAAATTCTTTCAGCAAGCGTTGTTAAAGAAGGCGGAGCAGCCGCATGCGTTTGCAAAATGGCGTTCGGAAACAAAAACGGATTTACTTTCGCGCCCGATATGGATTATGAAACCCTGTTTGCCGCAAAGCAGGGAAATATAGTTATAGAAGCAGCAGACGGCGCTGAATTTGGCGGCGTATTCCTCGGAACAACATCGCAGAACGGCGTGTTCATCCTTAACGGGGACATAATAACAACCGAAGAGCTTATAGACGGCTGGATGGGAACATTGGAAAAGGTTTTCCCGACGGACAGCGGCAAAGAAGCGGAAATGCCGCTCATTCTCCCTCTTAACGGTTCAAGATCCGTTTTTGTGTGCAAAAATAAAATTAAAAAGCCAAAGGTATTTATACCCGCTTTCCCCGGCACAAACTGTGAAACGGATACAGCCCGCGCCTTTGAAAAGGCGGGCGCCGAGGCAGAAATTCTGGTTGTTAAAAACCTTGCCCCATCCGATATAAACGAAACTATAGACGCAATGGTAAATGCCATTGAAAAAAGCCAGATAATTATGCTTCCGGGCGGATTTTCCGGCGGCGACGAACCTGACGGCTCCGGAAAATTCATTGCCACAACATTCAGAAACCCAAGAATAAAAGAGGCGGTTGAAAAGCTTCTTAATTGCAGGGACGGACTGATGCTGGGAATCTGCAACGGCTTCCAGGCGCTTATTAAGCTGGGGCTTCTGCCTTACGGAAAAATAGTGGATATTAAGCCCGGCGACCCCACGCTTACATTCAATACCATAGGCAGGCACGTTTCAACAATGGCATACACGAGAATAACAAATACAAAATCCCCGTGGCTTGCCGATGTGGACGCAGGCGAAATTTTTGCCATTCCCGTTTCACACGGCGAGGGAAGATTTGCTGCTGATGCTGAAACTCTTAAAACTCTTGCAAACAACGGGCAGATTGCCACCCAATATGTTGACCCGGACGGCTTCCCCGCAAGCAAAATGCCGTTTAACCCAAACGGCTCCGTCTGCGCCGTTGAAGGAATTACATCGCCTGACGGCAGAATATTCGGAAAAATGGGCCACAGTGAAAGAAAAGGCAAAAACCTTTATAAAAACATCCCGTTTTCAAAGGATATGCACCTGTTTGAAAGCGGCGTGAATTATTTCAGATATTAATATTAAGCGGCGGTATTGAGGATTTGATACCGCCTGAAAATTTTAATTACAGGAGAATGCATAATGAAATACGTAATTATTTTGTATGACGGAATGGCGGATTATCCCGTGCCCGCTTTGGGCGGAAAAACACCTATGATGGCGGCGGAAAAGCCCAATATGGATTATTTGGCAAGGCGCGCGGAGGTTGGCCTGGTAAGAACGGTGGCGAAAGGGCTGAAGCCCGGCTCCGATGTTGCCAATATGAGCGTTATGGGATTTGACCCTATGAAATATTACACCGGAAGAAGCCCTCTTGAAGCGGCGTCAATAGGAATTGATATGCTTCCCACCGATGTTTCGCTGCGCTGCAACCTTGTTACCCTTTCAGAAGACGACAAACCTTATGAGGAAAAAACAATAGTGGATTACTGCGCCGGCGATATTTCAACACCGGAGGCGAAAGAACTTATAGAAGCAATAGAAAAAGAGCTTGGAAACGATACTTTCAAATTTTATCCCGGTGTTTCATACCGCCACTGCCTGATATGGAAAAACGGCACAACGCAGCTTGGCTCAATGACTCCCCCGCACGATATTACGGGCAAGGTTATAGCCCCTTACCTTTCGGAAAACGAAAATGCCGCCGTGCTTATTGAAATGATGAAAAAATCATATGACATTCTGAAAAACCACCCCGTTAACCTTTCAAGAAAGGCGCGCGGAAAAAGGACCGCAAATTCCATCTGGCTCTGGGGCGAGGGAACGCGCCCGTCAATGCGCCCGTTTGAAGAAATATATAAAATTAAGGGCGGAGTTGTTTCGGCGGTGGATCTTATAAAAGGCATAGGCAGATGCGCCGGAATGGAAGTAGCGGAAGTTAAAGGCGCAACGGGATATATAGACACAGATTTTGAGGGCAAGGCAAAAGCAGGGCTTGATATTCTCAAAAGAAACGATTTGGCTTATATCCACTTTGAGGCCCCCGATGAATGCGGCCATCGAAACGAACCCGAAAACAAGGTGCGCGCCATAGAACTGATTGACGAAAAAGCGCTTCCTGTTCTTTTTGACGGGCTTAAAAAATATGACGATTACAAAATTATGATTTTACCCGACCACCCAACCCCGATAGTTACGCGCACACACGCAAGCGACCCTGTGCCATACCTTATTTATCACAAAAACAAAGAAGTAAACGGGGTTGAAACAATTAATGAGGAAACCGCGAAAGAAACAGGGAATTTCATTGATTTCGGCCCCGGAATAATGAAACATTTTCTTAATGATTAAAGCAAAGAGGCAGAGTCTATGAAAAAAGCAGCAATTATTTTGGCGGCGGCAATTATTTTATCCGCGTTCGCGGCGTGCTCAAAAAGCGCGGGCGATAATTCAGCAAAAGGCAATGGAAGCGAAACCTTTTCCTCGCAGCAAGCGTCCTCCGCGAACACCTCAAACGCGCAAACGGCAACGGCAATCACGGAAGATGAAGCGGTTAAAATTGAATCGGCAGAACTGCAAAAAACAGATTTTTCAAAATTCGGAATAAACGCTTCCGTAAATGATTTTGAATTTCAAAACTGCGCCCTCGGAAACGGTGATTGGCGCGAAACCGAAAACGGATATAAAAATCAGGTGTGGACGGTTGAATACAAATACACCGATTCACTCTGCGATTACGTTTACTTTGATATAGATTCTCAAAGCGGCGCCGTGCTTTACACCGGCTATATGGGGGACTGACAAAACAAAGCCCCACTAATCCGCCGGTTTGATTTTAAACACACCGATTTCGATTACACTATACGCCTTGCACGGCTGCATCAAAGCGTATTTATTGTTTATCACAAATCATTTGCAGCCGGAAAGGCTATAGAATATTTATGAAGTTAGACACAATATGCGTTCAGGGAGCGTACAAACCCAAAAACGGCGAGCCGCGGGTAATACCGATAGTTCAGAGCACTACATATAAATATAATTCCGGCGATGATATGGGCGATTTGTTTGACCTTAAAACAAGCGGATATTTTTATTCAAGGCTTCAAAACCCCACCTGCGACTACGCGGCGGCAAAAATCACCATGCTTGAGGGCGGCGCGGCAGGAATGCTTACCTCAAGCGGCCAGGCGGCGAATTTTTATGCTGTTTTCAACATAGCGCAGGCGGGCGACCACGTTGTTTCCAGCTCCGCGATTTACGGCGGCACTTTTAACCTTTTCAATGTAACAATGCGAAAGCTTGGCATTGATTTTACATTTGTTTCGCCCACGGCAAGCAGAGAAGAGCTTCAGAACGCTATAAAGCCAAACACTAAATGCATTTTCGGAGAAACAATATCAAATCCAAGCCTTGACATACTTGATATTGAGCTTTTCGCTCAGGCGGCTCACGAAAACGGCATTCCTCTTATTATAGACAACACTTTTGCCACCCCGGTAAACTGCCGCCCGTTTGAATTTGGGTGCGACATTGTTACACACTCCACAACAAAATATATGGAGGGGCACGCCTCTACCATCGGCGGCGCGATTGTGGACAGCGGTAAATTCAACTGGGAGCAAAACGATAAATTCCCCGGCCTTACAACGCCGGATGAAAGCTACCACGGCTTAACCTACACAAAGGATTTCGGCGAGGCAGCATACATAACAAAGGCAACTGTTCAGCTTATGAGGGATCTGGGCTCCATCCAGGCTCCGCAGAATGCGTTTCTTTTGAACGTGGGGCTTGAAACGCTTCATTTAAGAGTTCCCCGCCACTGTGAAAACGCAAAAAAAGTGGCGGAATATCTTAAAAGCAGCGAAAAAATTTCCTGGGTTAAATGCGCTATGCTGGAGGACGACGATCAGTATGAAGCCGCGCAAAAATATATGCCTAACGGCACCTGCGGGGTTGTTTCATTCGGAATTAAGGGTTCAAGAAAAGCCGCCACTGTGTTTATGGACAGCTTAAAGCTTGCCGCCATAGTTACCCACGTGGCAGACGCCCGCACCTGCTGCCTTCACCCCGCCTCCACCACTCACCGCCAGCTTTCGGACAAAAAACTTGAGGATTGCGGCGTAACTCCCGATCTGCTTCGCTTTTCCTGCGGAATTGAGGCGGCGGAGGATATTATTGACGATATTCAGCAGGCGCTTGATAAAATTTGATTTTATTAAAACAATGCTATAAAAATCCCCCGCGGCAATGTTTTAAGCTGTTAAGTAAAGCAGGCAATAAAAAGCCAAAATCAATAAATTAAGCAAGCCCATTTATATATGTGACAAAGGCACATTCTCTATCTCAAGCTGCACCGCAAAGTGATTTATACCAACCTGCTTACAAGCGGTAAACTGAACAGTTACCTTGCGGGTGTTGATAAATAGGCTGAAAAAATGTTTTACCGACCGGTAAAACAACTTGCGGAAAAAGAAAAAGTAAAGGAAAAGCTTAGAACTGAAGATCAAATGTTGTGGATTCAGAAAATGAACAATATTCAAGCCTGTGTAAGGGAAATTGTGAATAGTGAGTTGATATTTAGTTAGTTGATTATAGGAGATAGTGTCATACGACGCTATCTCCTACTTTACTTTTTTCGGAAAGTAAGATAAAAATTCTTTTCAATTTTTTGCAAGATGATATTGCTATTATTCGAGATATAGAATATAATATATTCACCAAACACGGAGGTGCCATTATGGAATATATGTCCTCAAGAGAAGCTGCTGATAAATGGGGAATTTCCCAAAGGCGAGTTGCTGTTCTCTGTTCTGAGAATAGAATCGATAATGCTACTATGGTTGGCAATATGTGGATTATCCCTAAAAACGCAGAAAAGCCAGTTGATGCAAGAAGCATTCGATACACCAAAATTGATGATAAAAAGGTAAAACCTTTCCTAAAATGGGCTGGTGGAAAGGGTCAACTGATTTCTGAAATTGAAAAGTATTACCCTTTTGAAGATGGAGTAATTACTAAGTACGCTGAGCCTTTTGTAGGCGGCGGTGCTGTGCTTTTTGATATATTGAGCAAGTACAATTTGGACGAAGTATATATCAGTGATATTAACGCTGAACTCATCAACACCTATCGTATCATTAGCGATGAAATTGATGAACTGATTACAACGCTGTCGGTAATGCAGGGTGATTTTGTACCGATGGATACCGAACATCGCAAGTCATATTACCTTGCAAAGCGTGAGCGTTTCAATGATTTGAAAATCAATGGCGATGAAAGTATCAACATTGAAAAAGCAACCCTTATGATTTTCCTGAACAAGACCTGCTTTAATGGTCTATTCCGTGTAAACAGGAAGGGACTGTTTAATGTGCCTATGGGGTCTTATAAAAACCCGATGATTTGTGATGAAGAAAATCTACGAGCCGTATCAGAAAAGCTCCAAGGTGTGAAAATTGTTTGCGGCGATTATAAAGAGTCCGCAGACTTTATTGATGCAAATACATTCGTTTACTTTGATCCCCCTTACAGACCAATCACTGACACAGCCAGTTTTACAGCTTATACTGAAAATCTATTCAATGATTACGAACAAATTAAGCTTGCCAAGTTTGTGGACGATATGCACTGCAAGGGAGCAAAGATTGTTATCAGTAATTCTGATCCCAAAAATTCCAATACGGATGATGATTTCTTTGACAACATCTATTCCTCACATAAAATTAAGCGTGTTGAAGCTACCCGTATGATTAACTGCAACAGTGAAGCAAGGGGTAAAATCAAGGAATTGCTTATTTCTAATTTTTAAGGAGCGCTAAGATATGAGAAATTTCAACGAATGGTTATCAGGTTTCCGTGATAGCATAGCCGACTACCGCTATTACATAGATTTTGAAAAAGTTCACCGCAATGTCGATAATATAAAGGTTGAACTGAATATCCTGAATTCTCTTATCGGCTCTAAGAACATTAAAGAAGATTTCAAGACTTTAATCAAGAAGTATCCTGAAGTTTTGAAATGTATTCCTCTGCTTTTGGCGGTAAGAGCGAATGAAATATATTGTCAGGATGAAAACGGTGGTTATCTGTACCAATTCAGCTTTGGGAAACACCCTCCGAACAGCTATGCACATTATGCGCGTTATGCCTATTTTATGGAACATACAGGTTTATTTGACTTGCTGGAAAATCACATTATCAATAATCTTGTTGACTATGTTACAGGTGTAGAGACAGGATTGGATTCCAACGGTCGTAAAAATCGTGGTGGTCACTTGATGGAGGACTTGGTGGAGAGTTTTATCAAGAAAGCATGGTTTGATAAAGGCGTAACCTATTTTAATGAAATATATATACACCAAATTACTGATAAATGGGGCATTAACCTTTCTGCTATTTCCAATCAAGGGAAAATGGAAAAGCGATTTGACTTTGTTGTAAAGACTCCCGGCATGATTTATGGCATTGAAACCAACTTTTATGGTAGCGGCGGCAGTAAACTCAACGAAACAGCCCGCAGCTATAAGACTCTTGCTCTTGAAACGGATACGATTGATGGATTTACCTTTGTATGGTTTACGGATGGTAAAGGATGGACAAGCGCTCGAAACAACCTTGAAGAAACTTTTGATATTATTGAACACATTTATAATATCAATGATTTAGAAAATGGCATTATTGGAAAGGTTTTTAAATAATGACTAAAAAAATAACTAAATGGGAGCCGGAAGATTTTGAACTGGAAATGACTACACACTGGTCTTTTCCCAAGCGTGGGGACTGGGCAACGCACGATGCAAAGTTGCGTGGAAATTGGTCGCCATATATTCCTAGAAATATATTACTTCGCTATTCAAAAGAGGGAGATTTAGTACTTGATCAGTTTGCTGGCGGTGGTACAACACTTGTTGAAGCAAAACTACTCAATCGTAATATTATTGGCGTAGATGTGAATGATGTCGCACTTGACCGTTGCAAAGAAAAAACGGACTTTGAACACGAAGGTGCAAACGGTAAGGTTTATATTCGCAAAGGCGATGCAAGGCACTTAGATTTTATTCAGAACAGTAGTATTGACCTTATTTGTACTCACCCACCCTATGCAGATATTATTAATTATAGCGAAGATTTAGAGGATGATCTTTCACTTCTTAAGGTTAAAGATTTCCTAAAAGAAATAAAAAAGGTAGCTACTGAGAGCTACCGTGTATTAAAAAAAGATAAGTTTTGTGCTGTTTTAATGGGAGATACCCGTCAAAAAGGCTGTATGATACCGATGTCTTTCGAGGTTATGCAAATTTTCGATAATGCCGGATTTAAACTGAAAGAACTGATTATCAAAGAGCAGCATAATTGTAAGGCAACGGGGTATTGGAGGACAAATAGTGTTAAGTATAACTTTTTGCTGATTGCTCACGAGTATTTGTTTGTGTTCAGAAAATAATAGTCAAGCTAGTCCCAATTCATTCAAACTATCAAAAAGCATTTTGCGACCGGAATAATTCCAGTAAGCACAGTCCTGCTCCATAAATAACCACTTAATAGCTAAGAGAATTATTTGAATCGGATGTTCATTGTTCTCATAATCAATAAAATTGGCTTTTATTTGAGATAAATCAGGATTTTTACAATTATAAATATCAATAATTGCTTTTTTTTACTGCATCATACTCATTAGAATAGGTATTTAAGCAGTATGTCAATGCATCAAAAATATCTTGATGACTTGGACGAGTATAGCGAATATTCTTTTTGAAGTACATACCGTCTACATTAACTGTGAAATCGAACCCTTTATTCAACTGCGTCGGGCGTCTTAAATAGATTTTATAATTACCGTATTCTTCAACATTATATTGATAGTGAGAAGCATTATCATTTTTTCCAGCGCCGGCAGCTTCATTGAGAAAGCAAGAAATAAGATTTTCTCTCATTTGTCTTCTATTCGTAACCGGCAAATCGAAATTAACAAAATACATTGGCATAATTATTCCTCCAAAAAAAGTTTATATGTTTCAATTTCAAGTGCATCTGCAATTTGCTGAATGTTTTCGAGCTAAATGCTTCTACGGTAACACTCAATGGCACTGATATATGTTCTATGCATACAGCATTCATCGGCAAAAGCTTCTTGAGATATGCCCATTGCCGTACAATATTTTTTTAATTGTCTCCAAAGACTCTTACAATATCCATAGTTGTAATCCTCCTAATTTATATTATAATGTATTTGAATACTATAAGTCTACATACAATAAGTATCTTTCAGCGCTAAATTATTATACGAATTGTCGTTTTCAACACGTTAAGAAATATTCTTGATAGCAACCTAAACGTTGCAAAGACTACTTTATTAAAAAGAGGAAACGAAAAATTTTGTACAACATCTTCTCTTGGTTAAATGATAATAGTGGTTTCTTAACTTTTTTGACTGTGCTTGCATCGCTTATAACTTGTATATTAAGTATATGTTCGGCATTAGCTGCTTGGGCTCAGGTTAAAGAAATGCACAGACAATTTCAGGAAGAAAATCGTCCCAATATTGAGGTGGAGTTTCTTTATGAAAAACGAACATTTTATGGACTTCGTTTTGTAAATAATGGAAAGTACACAGCAAAAAATGTAAATATTTTTTTAGAAGACGCATTTATTAATGCACTTCCTGAACCTGCATTTTCAAGCCTTTTACGAAATTCAAGTCAAAAAACTTGTATTATTGGTGTAGGACATCATTACGATTTGTTCATTGGAACGCAAAAGTATCGAGACTGTTATAATAAACCGCCAACAAAAGGTAAAATCACATATCAAGCTAACGGGCAGACATACGAGAGTAAATTTGATATTGATATGGAGAACTATTCCGCAATTTTTTCAGTACAAAATGGACAGGAAGATTTATTAAAGAAGTTGAAGGAGCAAAACAGCGAACTAAAAAAATACAACATGCAATCCTATCTTTAAAACATGTGGAAGGCGAGAACAGTGGCAGTGATTGATGGAGAGTTACTTAATGAATTATGAGCAGAAATTATACAATATTGCATTATATAGATCCACGCTAAGGGTGGCAGTGTTATCAGGGCTGATAACAAAATTATAACATTAGCCTATACAGGCTATCAAATAATCAAAAGAAAGGCGCACACAGCGGAATATCTCTCGTCTCAGATTATGCAGAAAAAGCAAACGGCGCGGGTGGTGAATAAAACACCATCCGCGCCGTTTTTGGTAAAGTTTACACGTAGAAAACCCTGCCGGGCTTAATTTGAGTTTTTTCCTTTGCCTCTTTTTCATATCCGAGTATGCAAAAGCCTATTCCCTCAACATCATCATTTACGCCCCATTCTTTAAGAAGCGCTTTTCCCTGTTCACTTTCAAACACTTCTTTGGCGCGGTGAATCCACCTGGAGCCGATTCCCAAAGACCAAGCCGCGTTCATCAAATTGCCCATAGCAAGGCTTCCGTCATAGATATAAGTGCACTCTTTTTTTGCCAAAACAACTATTACATCCCTTGCGCCGTAAAACGGATCTGAGGGCATTCCCGCTGCTGTCGCATTCAATTCAGACAATTTTTTTACAACATCATCCTTAGAAACCACAACAAACAACGGAGTTTGCATATTCATTCCGGACGGCGCGTTAAGCCCTGCCGCCACTATTTCATCCAGCAATTCCCTGCTTACATGTTTATCCTGATAACTGCGGCAGCTTTTTCTGCTTATCAAATTTTTAACTGTTTCGTTCATAATAATTCACTAATCCTTTCCGGCTGCAAATAATTTTATTATAATGCGCTTTGCCGCAGCCATGCAAGGCGTATAATTTATGCAGTATTTCCTTTTTTATTTTGTTTACAGCGGCAAATCCTTCTTTTTAAAGCGAACAGCGCCGACCGCATAACAAACTACTGCAACGGCGGCAAGAACCGCGCATTTCCAAACAAACGAATAATCCACAGAATCAGTGCCCACAGTGGCAAGCGAATTTATATCATAAAGACCCACAAGGGTTGTTTTATTAAAATACCCAAGCTGCTTTACGCCTATGCCCATATTTACCATCATATCAGAGCCGAACATACCAAGCAGCGAAGCAAGGAAAAACCAAACCGAAATTCCGCCGCCGAATGCCATGGAGCTGCGGCTGCGATTAAAAATACAGCTGCCCATAAAGCAAATTCCCGCCACTGCCTGAGACAAAAGATACATTCCGCCGAACAGCGCTATGGTTGACGCAACATTTACCTCGCCGAAGAAATCCCGTGTTGAAATAAGGCATGAAATACAAGCCAGCACAATTATAATAAAAGGAACGGTAACCATAAATGTGATTTGTGTTTTTGCCACCGCGGAACGCTTTGTGGGAGTTGAAAGAACATACGCCATTGAACCTTTATCAACCTGATCCACTATTAAGGAATTGGCAAGAAATACTATTAAAAGAAACAGCGGCAAAAGGCATGTAACCGTATAGTACATTTGATTAATCATTGCCGTTGGATCCATAGAAGTCATCGTTTCTATCCGCTGCGAATCCATTCCCATTGTTTCAAGCATAATATCCATTATGCCCTGAACGGATAAATCATCGCCTGTAAAGCAGCCCTTATTCTGCATCAAAACATAGTTGTATTCAAACTGCTTTACGTAGTCTTCCACAGGAACGTCCGATTTTGAAAGCCCGTCGGCGGCTTGCTGAAATCCGCTTACGGAAAGATCAGCGCCGCTTTGAGCATTCAGAATTGAAAACGCGGTTTCATAAGCGCTTTTATCTTCCGATGAAATAAAATCGTCATAAGAAAGCTTGGCACCGCTTGAAGAGTCATATGCCGCCATTGCTCCGAGATAAGTATAAAACTCCGTTTGATATTCGGTTACATCAGTTTCGGATATGCTTTCGTCCATAATGCTCATTGCGTAATTCATAACGGTGCTCATAAGCAGCATAATCAATGTTATTGCCACAATCAGCGCAACATTTGATTTTATATTCTGCTTCATAAGCGGGCCTGAAATATTCTTTGCAACTTTAGTTTCCATTATTATTCTTTCCTTTCCCATAAGCTTTCATAAAATAATCCTCCAATGTAATTTTATTTTCATGAAGAGCCTGTATTGTATAATTTTTAAGCAAATTCAAAAACGCGCCCGTTTCCGCCGCCGGAAATTTAACTCTGCATTCGCGCCCGTCGGGGCACACGGAAAATTCACAGGAAGCCGCAAAATCAGCCGCGTCGCCGTTGTTTTGAAAAATAACGGTATAATCCTTAGTTTTGCTGTGGCGCAAATCATAAAGAGAGGCAATATCCACTATTTTGCCGTCTGTTATCAAAGCAACTCTGTCGCACACTTCTTCTATTTCCTCAAATATATTGCTGGACATAAAAACAGTGTGCCCCTTTGCCTTTTCCTCACGAATCAAATCAAGAAACGCATCGCGCATAAGAGGGTCAAGGCCTGTTGTCGGCTCATCCAAAACCAAAATATCCTTTTCTCCCATAAGCGCCGCCACGATTGCCGTTTTTTGCTTCATTCCCTTGCTCATTCTTTTTAAATTTGCAGAGGGATCAAGCTGAAGCAATTCTATCAAATGATTCATATAAGTATAATCCTTAACACCCAGATATTCTGCCTGGGATTTCAAAAAGGCTGTTCCCGTGGAAAGGGACGGAAAAGCAATCTCGCCCGGAACATAGCTTACATTTTTCATAATTTCAGACGGGCTGCGCCATGAATCAATTCCCAAAACAGCCGAGCTGCCGCCGCTTGGCCTTATAAATCCCATCATACTGCGAATGGTGGTTGTTTTTCCGGAGCTGTTTGTGCCTACATATCCGAAGACCTCGCCTTTTTTTACTTCAAGATTTATATCAAATATTCCGCGGCCGTTGCCGTAATTCTTTGTAAGACCGCAAGTTTCAATAACCGTTTCACTCATCGCTTAACCCCCTCAAATGTTTTATCCGCTTTATAGAATTTCATAAAGTAATTCTCAAGAGTAAACGGAAATTCGTGCAAATCTGCAACATTCAATTCCGAAATATCGGAAATAAGGCGGTTGATATCGCTGCCTTTTATACGAACTCTTGCGCGAAGCTTTTTCTCATTAACAGAAGAAAAATTATAAGGCAGCTTCGTAAGCTTTATAAAAGATTCTTTATCCGCCGCGGTTACTCGGTATATTTTATCGCTTTCCTCTTTCAAACGCGCGGAAACAAATTCAGAGGCAATTTTTCCGTCTTTTATAATAGCTATGCGGTCGCACGTAGCGTCCACCTCGTGAAAAATATGAGAGGAAAGAAAAATTGTTTTTCCCCTTGATTTTTCTTCCTTAATATAATCAATAAAAGTTTGCTGCATAAGAGGGTCAAGGCCTGATGTGGGCTCGTCAAGAATAAGTATATCGGGATCATGCATAAATGCGGTAACCACCGCTAATTTTCTTTTTACGCCCAGGCTCATCTGCTTTGTATCCACATTGGGATCAAGTTCAAACCTTTCCAGCAGCTTTTTGCAATAGCCGTTGTCCTTTAATCGGCGCATTTTTGCCATCATATCAAGAAATTTCGCGCCGGTTATTCCCGAAGGCAAAGCAATTTCTCCGGGTAAATATCCCACCGTGTTCTGAAGCTCGGCGGCATATTTCCAGCTGTTTTTGCCGCAAATAAAAGCATTTCCTTTCTGCGGCTTGGAAAATCCCATTAAATGGCGGATACTTGTTGTTTTTCCGGCGCCGTTCGGCCCCAAAAATCCATAACATTCGCCCTTATTTATGGAAATGTTTATATCAAAAGCACCCCTGCCGTGACCGTAATCCTTAGTTAAATGTGATATTTCAATTACAGGCATTTTCATTTCCTTTCTGCTTATATTTCGCTTGACATTATACAAAAACCTATTGTATAATAAATATTATCAGACGAACATTATTTTTACAACAACATATTTTAAAAATTTTGTTGAGCAATCTCAGAAAGAAGTTAATATGAACAAAAAAACAGCTATGTCAGAGCGGACAAAACAAGACTTAAAAAACGCGTTTTTAGAATTGTATGCCAATAAAGGCAGATTAAACATAACAGTAAGCGAATTAACGAAAAAAGCGGGCTGTAACCGCTCCACCTTTTATAATTATTATGATGATTTGAACGGCATGCTGGATGAAATTGAAAACTCGGTGATTGAACAGGTGCAGATAAATCTGCAAAATGTTTTTTCCGGCGGAATACCCAATGACATGAGCGTCACCTTTCCGTTCATACTGTCTGTTTTTGAGGAATACGGCAACACCCTTTATATTCTTTTTGGGGAAAACGGCGATGAAGCATTCCGCCAGCGGCTGCGTAAAATTGTGAAAAACTTTTTCAGAGAAATATTTAAAAACCGCGTAAGCGCAGAAAAGCTGGAATATATTTTAACATTTATTACATCCGCGGGGCTGGGCTTAATAGAGCATTGGTACGAAACGGATAAACAATATTCAACCGAGGATTTTTTAAAATTATCGCACGAACTGATTACATCGGGTTTATTCGGCACGATTTTGGAAACGGAGCAAAAAATCCTTATTTAAAAAAACAAAATTAAATAAACAGGGCAAACTGATTTTTACGCCGCATTGCCCTGTTTATTTTTCACTGCTTTTAAGTTGAACAGAAAAATCTTTTTACCGATTTATAAGATAATCTTTTTTATAAGTATTATAACCTATCAGTTTTCACCGCAGCTTTGCCGTTTCCGCGCACCGGCGGTTATGTAATATTATAATGCTCTATAATCAGGCGGGAAATTTTATTGATATTATTTAATGTTTCCTGATTATAGCACATATAATACAGCTTTTCCGTATCGGAAAATTCCCGTATCCGTGAAATATCTGCATATTTGCTTTGGCTGTCATTAACAATAAGCGCGGTGGGAAAGGTTGACGAAAGTGCAAGAGAATACTCATTTTTATCAAGAGTTTTCTGATATTCTTTATAATAATTCCGCTTATTTTCAAAAATCAAATACTCTTTTCCCTCTTTCAGTGTAAGAGAGTTATCCGGCGAAAAAAATTTTGATTCGCTTTTTGAAAAATCAAAACACGCCAACTGATAAACTGCAATATCCCGTCCCGCCTCATCGGTTTCCCCTTTAACGGTTTTAATAACGCTCATTTCGTACTTCACACAGTTATAGCACACTTGCATACCGGTGCATTTCGCATAAAATGCATACTCATTCTGCTCCAGCTCCGCCAAAGCCGAATCATAATCCACATCCGCGTATATTGTGTTGTATTCATTGGAAATTTCAGATGAAAGCTGCGTTTTCGCTCTTGATATTTCATTTTCGCTGCGGCTTAAATGCAAATAAGAAAACCGTGTTATTACGGCAAATATAAATGCCGCCGAAACCACTGCCGTTATCATAACGGCAGCTGCTTTTTGAAACGATATTTTTTTAAACAATTTCTCCGCACCTCATTTCAATAATTTCATCGCTGATATTTTCAATACAATTTTTATCGTGACTCGCAATTATGAATGTTGTGCTTTTTTCCTTATTAACCTTTTTTATTATATTAAATAATATCTGAACGGAATGCTCATCAAGTGAGTTTGTGGGTTCGTCAAGGATTATCAGCTCCGGTCTGTTCATAAACGCCTGAATCAGACTTACCTTGTGCCTCATTCCGAGGGAATATTTTTTAATGGTTCTTTTGTCGTCAGGATTAAGCTCCATTGCTTTCAGCCATTGCTTTATTTCATCATTGCTTATTTTATTGGCGGAAAGGCTGTTCAGCATTTTTAAATTGTTAAACGTAAATATTCAAACATAGTAATATTTTCAATTACAAGGCCTATATTTCGGGGATAAACACCGTTGCCAACCTTGATTTCATTAACAAAGGCTTCCCCGCTGTCTGCGGTTATAAGTCCGCTTATCGCCCTGATAAGCATAGTTTTTCCGCTTCCGTTGCTTCCGATAAGCGCGTAAATTTTGCCCGCCTCAAGATTAAGATTAATATTATTAAGAACATTTACCGAATTTATTTTTTTATTGTAATTATTTAAACTGATATACTGCATTTCATCATTACCCCTTTCATATTTTGTATCTTTCTT
>JAJBVR010000188.1 GCA_020859725.1 Clostridiales bacterium
ACTTCCCACAATCAAGTATCTTATGGATAACGGCGCAAAGGTTATTCTTTGCTCTCATCTTGGCAGACCTAAGGGCGAATATAAGCCCGAATTCAGCCTTGCACCGGTTGCTGCAAGACTTTCAGAATATCTCGGCAAGGAAGTTAAGCTTGCAGAGGATGAAAATGTTGTGGGTGAAAACGCCAAATCCATGGCTTCCGCTCTTAAAAACGGCGATGTAATGCTGCTTGAAAATGTTCGTTTCAGAAAAGAAGAAACCAAAAACGAGGAATCATTTTCAAAAGAGCTTGCTTCATTAGCGGAAATTTTTGTTAACGATGCTTTCGGAACAGCTCACAGAGCGCATTGTTCAACAACAGGCGTAGCATCCTATCTTCCTGCGGTGTGCGGCTATCTCATCCAGAAAGAAATTACCTTTATGGGCGGCGCTCTTTCAAATCCCAAGCGCCCGCTTGTGGCAATTCTCGGCGGAGCGAAGGTTTCGGATAAAATAGGCGTTATTACAAATCTTCTTGATAAATGCGACACCCTTATTATAGGCGGCGGTATGGCATATACCTTTATGAAATCCTTGGGTCACAGCATCGGAACATCTCTTCTTGAAGAGGAGCAGGTTGAAAATGCAGGTAAAATGATGAAAGAGGCAAAGGAAAAGGGCGTTAAATTCCTTATTCCCGTTGATAATAAGGTGGGCAAGGAGTATTCCGAAAACACAGAGGCCATGGTTGTAAACAGCGATGAAATTCCCGATGGCTGGATTGGTCTTGATATAGGGCCGAAAACACAGGAACTTTTCGCTAATGCAATTAAAGGCGCCGGCACAATCATTTGGAACGGACCTATGGGTGTTTCCGAATGGGATAATTTTGCGGCGGGAACAATTGCCGTTGCAAAAGCGGTTGCTGAATCCGGAGCTGTTTCAATAGTAGGCGGCGGTGATTCTGTAGCTGCTGTTACAAAGCTTGGCTTCAGCGATAAAATGAGCCATATTTCAACAGGCGGCGGTGCGTCTTTGGAATTTCTTGAGGGCAAGGAGCTTCCTGGTATAGCGGCTCTTATGGATAAGGATTAATTTTTACGTCTGTTGATTATAAATTATAAAAGAGGTGCTTTGTTATGAATAAAAAGCTAAGAAAGGCAGTTATCGCGGGAAACTGGAAAATGAATAATACTCCGGAGCAAACAACCGCGCTTATCAATGAAATGAAGCCGCTTGTAGCGGATGCAGACTGTGATGTTGTAATCTGCGCGCCGTTTGTTGATTTGCAGGCCGCGCTGGACGCTGCAAAGGGCTCAAATATTATGATTGGAGCGGAAAACTGCCATTGGGCTGAAAGCGGAGCTTTCACTGCTGAGGTTTCGGCTCCTATGCTTAAAGAAATGGGTGTGCCTTATGTCATCATAGGCCATTCGGAGCGCAGGCAGTATTTCGGCGAAACAAATGAAACTGTTAATAAAAGGGTGCGCGCGGCTCTCAACAGCGGATTAAAGGTTATTCTTTGCGTTGGAGAAGTTCTTGCGCAAAGAGAGCAGGGAGTTACCTTTGAGGTTGTGGGAATGCAAACCAAAATTGCGCTTCAGGGAGTAACCGAGGAAGAGCTTAAAAATGTTATTATAGCGTACGAACCCGTTTGGGCAATCGGCACCGGGAAAACCGCTACTGCCGATCAGGCGGATGAGGTTAACGGCTATATTAGAAAAGTGGTTGAGGAGCTTTACGGCAAAGCGGCGGCGGATTCTTTTGTTGTTCAGTACGGAGGTTCGATGAACGCCAAAAATGCGGATGAGCTTCTTTCCAAAGAAAATGTGGACGGAGGCCTTATCGGCGGAGCTTCACTTAAGGCAGAGGACTTTTCCGTTATTGTTAAAGCTGCATGCAAATAATTAATTAAAGCCCTCCCCGAAACAGGAGGGCTTTTTAAAAAAATATAGGAGGAAAAAGTTATGAAAAAACCGGTTGTTTTATGTATTATGGATGGATTCGGAAAAAATGATTCGGATTACGGAAATGCCATTGCAATGGCAAAAAAACCGAATCTTGATAAATTAATGGCTGAATGCCCAACAACGTATATCGCGGCTTCCGGGCTGGATGTGGGTTTGCCGAAAGGGCAGATGGGCAACAGTGAAGTAGGGCACACAAACATTGGCGCCGGAAGAATTGTTTATCAGCCGCTTACAAGAATTACAAAAGCTTTTGAAGACGGTGACGCGTATAGAAACGATGTTCTCCTCGGCGCTATGGAAAATGCAAAGTGCAGATCGCTTCATCTTATAGGGCTTGTTTCTCCGGGCGGTGTTCACAGCCATACAGAGCATCTTTACGGTTTGCTTGAAATGGCAAAAAAACACGGTGTAACAAATGTTTTTGTTCATGCAATTCTTGACGGGCGTGATGTGCCTCCGTCATCGGCGGTTGAATATCTTGAAGAGCTTGAAGCAAAGATGAATGAAACGGGCGTTGGTAAAATTGCATCAGTTATGGGCAGATTTTATGCTATGGACCGTGATAATATTTGGGACAGAGTTGAAAAAGCGTATGCCGCTATGGTTTATGGAGAGGGTATTCATTCAGATGATGCCGTTAAAGCGGTTAAGGCGTCTTATGAAACGGTTGATGAGGACGGCAAGCACCTTACGGATGAATTTGTTCTTCCCACGGTAATCGGAGAAGAGGGCAGAGTACAGCAAAATGACAGTGTTATATTCTTTAATTTCCGCCCCGACAGAGCAAGAGAAATCACAAGAGCTTTTGTTGACCCCGATTTTAAGGGCTTTGAAAGGAAAAACGGATTTTTTGATTTGTATTATGTTTGTATGACTCAGTATGACGAGGAAATGCCAAATGTTAAGGTTGCGTTTAAACCCGAACCCCTGAAAAACACATTCGGAGAATATATTTCGGAAAAGGGCAAAACTCAGCTCAGAATTGCGGAAACACAGAAATATGCCCCTGTAACGTTTTTCTTTAACGGCGGTGAAGAAAAGCAGTATCCGGGGGAGGACAGAATACTTGTTGATTCTCCTAAAATTTCAACCTTTGATTTAATGCCGGAAATGAGCGCTCCGCAGGTTTCGGAAAAGCTTAACGCCGCTGTTCGCAGCGGAAAATATGACGCGGTTATAGTTAACTTTGCTAACTGTGATATGGTTGGCCACACGGGCATTATACCCGCCGCCGTTAAAGCTGTTGAAACTGTTGATGCCTGTGTAGGTTCTCTTGCCGAAGCGGTTAAGGATGCCAACGGCGTTTTGTTTATTACCGCTGATCACGGAAACACTGATAAAATGCTGGATGAAAACGGTGAGCCGTTTACGGCCCATACAACAAATCCCGTGCCTTTTATTGTTTATAATTATCCTTGCACTGTTCGTGAGGGAGGAAGGCTTTGCGATATTGCGCCTACTATGCTTAAGGTTATGGGGCTTGAGCAGCCGAAAGAAATGACAGGAAAATCAATTATTTTATAAATAATCCGTTGTTTTTTGCCTGATGAATTAAAAAGCATTAATTGATAATGTATTGAAAAACAGAGAAAGCGTGCGTTTTCTCTGTTTTTTATATAAATGTGAAAATGATTTAATATGGGATACGCTGAAGACATATAAAATATATTAAATTAAATATTAAATTCAAGCTGGATATTAACACGTTCATATTACATATTTTAAACAGGAGTCTCTTTAAATCA
>JAJBVR010000166.1 GCA_020859725.1 Clostridiales bacterium
CAATTATGTTAATGTGTATGATTTTGATAACACAATATATGACGGAGAAACTCTTGTTGATTTCATAATTTATTATATTAAAAGAGATCCCGCAATCTGGAAATATATTCCTAAGCTTTTGATAATAGCAATAAAAGATGCGCTGCATCTTTTTACTGTGCCGGAGGCCGTTAAAGCATATGCGTCTTTTTTAGAGGGATATTATATTCACCTTGACGATATTGAAAAAGCCGTTGTTGATTTTTGGAATAAGAATGAAAAAAAGATAAAGCCGTGGTATGCAGAGGTAAGGCAGGCTTCGGATATTGTTGTTTCCGGTTCAACGGATTTTATTCTCGATGAAATAATGAAAAGAATGGGGATAGAAAATTATGTAGGCTCAAGCATAGATAAAAAAAGCGGAAAATTTACAAGACTTTGCTTTCTGGATAACAAGGTTAAAATTTTTAAAGAGCTTTACCACGATAAACGCATAAAAAATTTCTATACCGATTCTATGAATGATAAACCTATGATGGATATTTCGGAAAATGTTTATTTGGTAAAGAAAAATAAAATAACTAAAATAAAGTAGGAGGACAGCCGAATGGCAAAAATCAACTTAAAAGAATTTTTAAACAGTAAAATAGTTAAAACGGATGTTGGCGAGGAAACTTATTTAACATGGAAAGAAACTTTGTCCTATGCCGTGGGCAGGGGCGCTCAGGGAATGAACACAAGTATGACATCTTCCAAATACATAAATTTCTTTCTTACAAATGTTTTATTTAAAAAATTGAAAGACCCTATGGGTGTGGCGGCAAAAATAAGGTTATTTTGCGGCATATTCGATGCGATAAATGATCCTGTAATGGGCGTTATAGTTGATAAAACAAGAACTAAGGACGGCCAGATGAGGCCTTATATCAAATGGGCGCCTATTTTTGTTTCAATAGTTATGGTGCTTTTCTTTATCGGAAGCGCGGATGCGTCACCGGTTTTAAATATCATTTATACAACCGTTTTGTTTGTTGGTCTGGATGTTACATACACAGCGTTTGATATTCCTATGGGCGCTCTTGCGTTTTCCATAACTCCAAGCGGAATTGAAAGAACAAAATTATTCGGAGTAAGCTCAATTATACGTTCGGTATTGGGAGCGCTTCCGCAGGTTTTCGTTGCCGGCGCGGCACTTCTGCCGTATTTTAAGGATCATACTCCACAGGCATATTTAACATCTGCGATTATTTCCGCTGTTGGTATAGTATTTTTAACAAGGCTTACTTTTAAAAACACAAGGGAAAGGGCAGAGCACAAAGAGGATGTGCCGTCAGTTAAGGAATGCTTTGCCCTGCTTTTTAAAAACAGGCCTTTGCTTATGCTCTTCCTCGGGAATTGCTTCTTTGTGCTTTGCAAAATAGCTGAACAGGTTTCATTTTATTTCGTGGCGGATTTAATGTTTAACAGAAAGTATAATATTTTTATTGATGTGGTAAAATTCCCGGGATTTCTTGTAGCGGGGCTTCTTGTGCCGAAAATAGTTGAAAAGCTTGGTGAAAAGTCAGACAGCAAAAAATTCTATCAGGCATGCTGCATTTTCGCCATCATTCTGCACGGGCTGTTTGCTGTTGTATGTTTTAACGGCTTGATTAATAAGCAGCAGGGAGAAAGTGTTTCGCTTTTCGTAGGCGTTATGGTTGTTTTATTTACAGGATTAACTTCTATTCCTCTTGAATTTAAAAATCTTATTCAAAAGGAAATGGAAGCGGAAACGGTTGATTATATTGAATGGAAAACCGGTACAAGGGTTGAAGGAATAATGCTTTCGATTATGAGCTTTACAGGAAAAATTGAAAACACTTTTTCTTCGTCCATAGGTCTTGCCGTGCTCGGATTCACGGGATATATTCAGCATACAGAAGGTTCTCTTGTTCAAAATTCGCAAACAAATTGGGCGCTTTTCCTTTTAACAACCGTTGTGCCGGCAGTGGGGTATATCTTGATGCTTGTTCCAATGCATTTTTATAATATCACAGGGCAGAGCCATCGTGAAATGATGAAGGAAATTATGGCTAAAAGGGAAGCGCGCAGAGCTGAAAAAACCGCCGCAGGTGAATAATAATTTTAATTAATTCACTGAAGCAATAATTAATAAATCAGGGTGGATTAAATATGAAAATTACTTTTATCGCGGATACTCATTATTATTCAAAAAAGCTCGGCACAAGCGGAAAAGCATATGAACTGAGAGCCGGCTCAGACCAAAAATGCCTTGCCGAAACGGAAGAAATTATAGATTCGGCTTTTGAAAAAATCGCAAACAGCGGCACAGATGCCGTTTTCATTCTTGGGGATCTTACAAATAACGGTGAAATGGTTTCACATATCGAGTTCAGGGAAAAGCTTTATAAACTTAAAAAGAAAAAGCCTGTGTACGTTATAACAGCAACTCACGATTGGTGCTGCGATAAAAACCCAAGAAGATTTTTTGAAGACACTGTTTATAATGATGTAAAGGTTATGAAAAGCGCCGATTTGCCCCGGTTTTATGCTGATTTCGGCCCTCTTCAGGCAATAGATGCATTTATAACTGAAATAGGCACGGTTTGTTATACTGTTCAGTTTTCCTGCAGTGTTCGGGTACTGTGCCTTAATGATGATAAAAATGAAAATGACCACGCCGGATATACTCCCGAATGTTGGAATTGGATAGAAAGGCAGATTGAAAACGCAAAGGCGGATAAATGCGTTTTAATCGGGATTCAGCATCATCTGCTTATTCCTCATATTTCTCCTGTTATTACCGGAGGTTCAACCTGTGTTGAAAACAGGGAATACGTTGCCTCCCGTTTCGCGGATTTAGGGCTTAAATATATGCTGGTGGGTCACAGTCATATTCAGGCAACCGATAAATTTGTAAGCAAAGCCGGAAATTCAATAACGGAAATAAATGTGGGCTCACTTTGCGGTTATCCGGCTCCTATGGTTAATGTTACAGTTAATGATAACGGTTCTTTAAGCTATAAGGTTGATTGCCTTGAAAAGTTTTCGTTAAACGGCAAAGAAATCAATGCCGGTGATTTTCTTGCAAAGCACGCGCTTGATTTAATTTTCAGAGTTATTGAATGTAAGAATAAACGGGAATTTTCGGAACGATTAACGGCTTTGGGATTCAACGGAAATAAAATTGCCGAGTTTTGGCTTTTATTTAAGCCCTTGCTTAATAAATTAAATACAGCTCTTGTTTGGGATGTGTATAAACGGCTTAAACTATTGGGAGCGGCAAGGGGAATTTCATATTCACAGGCGCGGCGTTATCGCTATAAACCGCTTAAAGACATGATAGGGGAAATATATCTCTCCGCGCTTGACGGAGCAAAACATAAGCATGGCAGAGAAAGTACGTATTATAAATTGGTTATGGCGGCTGTTTCGGTTTTGTCTTTATTTGCAAAAGGCAGTAAAAATTCCGCTGAACTTAAAAAAGCCGCGGATTATATCTTAACCGGTGGTGAAATAAATAATCAAAGCGCTTTGATATGATTTAATCTGTTTTGCCTAAGCCGATTTGCAATAAGATCAAATATTACTAATTATAAAAACTGATTTCGTTTTGACGTTTTGATATGAAATCAGTTTTTTTATATCTGTTTTAATAGACTCGAATTGCAATAGCAAGTTGCAATAGTTTTATC
>JAJBVR010000087.1 GCA_020859725.1 Clostridiales bacterium
TTTGAGAAAAACGTATATCCTCGCTTATAATTACATACTTCAGTTTCTTTACCGAATCAAAGCTAAAATCAATATATCCGTCATTCTCTTTAAGCTTTCCAAACTTTTCAACTATAATAGGATTGGCGTACATTTCTTTTATTTTTTCACCGAGCTCTTTAAGCCTTGCGGCGTCTTTCCTGTGAACAACACCCTTATCTGTAGGCGGAACATTAAGAAGCAAAGTGCAGTTATTGCCTACCGAAGATAAATATATCTTAAAAAGCCGTTTAACACTTTTTACGGTTTTATTTTCATTTTTAGAATAAAACCATCCTTTGCGAACGGAAACATCAACCTCCGCAGGATACCAGCATAAATCACTGCATTTTGAAAGCAATTCCCTGCTTCCCAAATCCTCATCCGATGATGTAATATTTTTTAGTTTCTCAGCATCCGCGCAGTTATGCTGGCTGTTTTCGCTTACGCTTTCAACCGATTTTAAGTATGACGGAACAACGGAAAACTCTGATTTTCTTGTTTTACCGCCCTCATTTCCCACCCAGCGGATATCGGGACCGCAAACGGCTATATTGGCGCCGGGCTGAAGTTCTAGTATCAACTTATAATACCGATTCCAGTCATACTCAAATTCTTTGGCATCGGCTCCTTTGGCTCCGTCAAGCCAAACCTCGCTCACAGGGCCGTAATCAGTCAGCAGTTCTGTCAGCTGATTACAAAAATAATCATTATAATCAGGAGTTCCGTAGGTGGGTTCATGCATATCCCATGGAGAAAGATAAATTCCGAAATCCAAACCTCCGTCAAAGCAGGCATCCGAAACCATTTTAACTATATCGCCGTCAAATTCCGAGTTTTTAACAGAAAATGATGTGTAATCCGTTTCCCAAAGGCAAAAGCCATCATGATGCTTACAGGTTAAAATAATTCCCGTTGCTCCTGCTGATTTGGCGCATTTTACCCATTGCTGAGGCTTGATTTTTTTAATTTTGAAATCCGAAACCGTTTCAACTCCCGCGCCCCATTCACGAGCTGTGGCAGTATTCATACCAAAATGCATAAACAAATAAAACGGCTTTTTGGAAAGCTCATACTGATTTTTTGACGGAACAACCGAAATTAATCTGCTTACTTCATCACTGTTAAGCGGATATCCGTTATTATCCGTTGTCCAATTATGTTCAAACGGATTTTTCATTTTTTTCTACCTCTGTTATTAGCAGTAATAAATTCATCGCGGTCGTTTAAATTCCAAACGCACTTATACCAATTATACCTGATAAGCTCTTTGGCGGTTAAATAAAAGGTTTGTTTTCTTTTTTCGTCAACCTCATCAAAAGTTTTGCTGATAATAGGCATAAACATATTTTTTACAAACACCGCAGAAATGATAACTATATCGTTTTCATAGGGAAGTGTAACTTCTGATTTACCGTCAACATCAAATTCCGCGATATAAAAGCAAAGCCCCTTTGCTATATTATCTTTTCCGTTCGTATGGCTGTGAGTAAATTCAATTCCGAGTTTTCCCTTTTTTACATACGCAGCGTCGCCTAAATCAGGCAAATCCCAGCCTGCAAAATTTTCAGTCATACTCAAAAATTTTTTTGATATTTTTATATCATCGGCAGAAACGGTAATTTTCTTGTCTCCTGATAAGGATGCGCACAGCAGGCAGAGTTTTTCGGCTGAGTTTTTAACCTTAATTTTCTGACCGTTCATAACCGCGGCATTTTTATCTGTATCGGAAATATTAAATTCAATGCCGTTTGCCGTAACCTTTTCAGGCAGAAGCTCTTTTGGAATTGTTAAATTAAAATCCGCTTTTGAACTGCCGTTTGGCGTTATTATGTTTTTGTTAAAATCAATTTCGGCGGGCTCACAGCAAACAGTTTTTCCGTTAATTCCGCTTTCCTTGAGTTTAAGCGCAAATGTACGTATTTGATAAGGCTTAAACGAAGTAACAAGGTATCCGTTTTCAACAACGGCCTCACCCATAGGTTCTTCGCTTGCGAACACCTCTCTTGCCGATTCAATGCCGTTGCCCAATTTAAGTTTAAATTCAGCTGTGTTTTTATTTGCGCCCTCATTTAAACGAACTATAATTTCATTGCCGTTTTCGGCTTTTTTAATAGCGCGAATTATAACGTTATTTGATGAAACGGTTCCAAAGCTGTATTCAACGCCCAAAACGCCGCTGTGCTTTGAGCAAATATATGCGGTGGGAGGCTGAATAAACTTTCTTGCCTCAAGCTGGACAGCGGCTTGGGCTTTTCCGATATGGCTGAATATTGCAAACGAATATCTGTTAAGCCCTATATCCATCATAGACTGCATTGAATCAATTCTGTAATTTTTAAGCGGGGTATGCAGCGCTGTCATCCTTAAAGTATTGTCATTATATTTATCCCAGCCGTATTTGCATTCACTTATTACCGAAACACCGAATTTTCCGCTTTCATCTGTTATATCCGCCCATTTTTGCGCAGGCACTTCAAAAAGTTTTTCGCTCATATTCCCTCTTTGAATGGCGCCGAGCCCTAAATCAAAGGTTGCTTTACTGTTTTTACAGGTAAAGGAAAACTTGTTTTTAGCCATTGTACAAAGATTTTGCCATTCAATTTCCGAATAAACCTCAACACATTCGCCGCCGTCCGTCAAAGCAATATAATTAGAAAACGAAGATCGTTTCCTATCCTGCTGAACAACTTTAAAAGCCACTCTTGCCGGACCATTTTCCTCTATTGAAACGGTTACAAGCTGAGGAAGCCTGTCTGCTTCCTTATAAGCCTCCTTGAAATTCATTTCCCAGGCGGGCCAGTCACGAGAACCCTTATATTTAAACAAACCGAGTGCAATGGGTTCATTAAGAATTTCAAGTTCATCCTGGGCTTTGTCTATTATGGAAGAAATATTTCCTCTTTTATTAAGGGTTACTATATACTTTTGATTTTCCATAACATTTTCTGTGTTAATTGAAATTTTGCTTTCAACAGCACATGGAGCATCGCTTTGGCGAACATCATAAATTTTAAATCCCAGGCTTTTAACATCGGCAATAAACAATATTTCTTTAACCCCGTTTTTATCACTGTTAATTTGAGATTTAACCTCCCTGCCTTTATCGTCAAAAACACGCGCGTAATTGGATTTTATTCCACTCATATATATTGTTACGGCGCTGTGAATATCCGCCTCAACAGGATTGGAAACCATAACCGGAGTTCCGGTGCAGAAATCTGTTTTCATTAATGATGAAACGGGAGAAACAGCCGCCTCAAGCTCACCTGTAAATTGATTAGCGGAAAGAGCATAATCATTCCAGCTTCGTCTGTGTGCTCTTTGAACTGAAGTGCCCGGCATATCATCATGAAACTGATGCGCTATAAATCTTTTCCACGCACGCTCAAACACAGAGCTGTTATAATCATATAATCCGAAATATGATGATATAACGGCCCCTCTTTCCGCTATATCCGCCAGTTCCTCGCATCTTCTGTTCCATCTTTTTCCGACAGCACGTGAAGTGTAGCCGCCCACTCCGTGATTTTGCATAACCAGCTCATTTTTCCATTGAGGAAGTGAAGATCTCTGTTTATCTGTTAATTTATTCTTAATATCTCGGTAAATTTCAGCTGCCGCCGCCGCATAGACTTCCAACTTGCTTGAAGA
>JAJBVR010000134.1 GCA_020859725.1 Clostridiales bacterium
CCTTAACAGACTCTTTTTCAGCGCTGTTTTCAATATTAAACATTTGTTTTTTACCGAATTTAAACAAAGAAGCAACTATACTTGAGGGGAACATTTCAACCTTGTTGTTATATGACTTAACAACAGCATTATAAAACTTTCTTGCGTTTGCGATATCATCTTCTGTTTTTTGCAGCTGTGCATTTAAATCAAGAAAATTTTGATTTGCTTTTAAATCGGGGTACTGCTCAGCAAGCACATTTATGGAGGCCAAGCCTTTAGTCAATTCCATATTTGCCTCTATTTTTTCATCATCGGTTAAATCCTGATAGCGTGAATTTCTTGCCGAAATAACCTTTTCAAGCGTCTGCGCCTCATGCTTTGCATATCCTTTAACAGATGAAACAATATTTGGTATCAAATCCCATCTTTTTTTCAAATAAACATCCATTGTGGCAAAGGCTTCTTCAACCGAGTTTTTACTTTTTACAAGCGAATTGTATGCAGAGCCTACATAAACGGCCGCCAGCACAATAATCACAATTATAATAATTGCCGCGATCATAATAAAATTCTCCTTTAATATTTTATATTTTAACTTTACCATATACATAAGTTATATTCAACAAAAATAAAAGCTTTTTAATAAATATATTTAATATAAAAATTCCGCAGTGAGTAAATAAAATCTGACTGCGGAATTTTTCAATTATTTAATTATTAATTTTTATTTGATTCCATTAAAATTTTTCTTAAACGGGCTTCAATCAAATAATAAACACACCCGATAATACAGGAAACCGCCAATCCCACCAAAAAATTAAGCGGATTGCTTGCCTTGCCTGCGTTTATACGATTGCCTATTATACCGAACCACAGCATTTGAATAAGATAAATATGCATGGACGCCTTTCCCATAAAAGAAAACAGAAGTGTTATATCAATTTTAATATATTTTTTCAGACCTTTTAAAAAGGCAGTAATTTCAGCGCCGTTTTGAATAACAACCGCCCCTATAGGAATAACAGCGAAAGCAACCGGCATAGCCGATTTATACCATGGATCATAGCTGAAAAGAATTTGCGGTTTCCAACCGAAATAGCCCACCGCTAAAATATATATTAATCCTACGGGAACAATCCATAAAAGCTTTTTAAAATTAAATTTATTTTTAAATCGAAATATTTGTATTCCGCCGTAAAGGAAAACAGTGTATCTGAAAATCAGCAATCTGTATAATGCAACATCCATTTTACTGAAATAAGCCAAAAGTTCAAACGCGGCATGAATCAGCAAAATCAGCAAAAAGGACGGAATGAATTTTAATTTTTCACAAATCCATTTTAAAAACGGATAATAAATAATACATTGAAAAAGCAAAACAATATAATAGCTTCCCGGCATAGAATGCCCCCCCGACAGGAGCCAATTCACAGGGTTATCCGGCAATCCGAAATAAACAAGTTCAACAATCAAAACCGGAATCAAAGGCACGATTATTCGGCCGAGTTTTTTTATAATATTTGATTTGGAAAACCAATTTTTGTTTTTCAGAGATAAATAATATGTATAACCCGATATCAAGAGAAAAAACGGCACGCCAAGCTGAGCTGTAAACGGCATAAGCAAAACTTTATACCAAGTTCCGAAAAGGGAATGCATCATGATTACAAACACAATGCAAACCCCTTTCATAATATCTATTATTTCTTCACGTCCGTTTCCCGCGGTTAAAGCATAATTACCCTCGTTCATATTAAACTCCCGAATACGCGTTAAATCCTCCGTCTACCGGGATACTTACGCCCGTTATAAATCCACTGTAAGCCTCATCGCAAAGAAAAAGCAAAGCGCCGTCCAATTCCTCTGCCTCTCCGAAACGGTTCATCGGAGTAGCGGCAAGGATTTTACCCGTTCTTTCGGTGGGCGAGCCATCATCATTCCAAAGAAGTGCGCTGTTTTGCTTTGTTGAGAAAAATCCCGGAGCAATAGCGTTTACCCTTATTCCCATTGGCGCGAAATGAACAGCCATCCATTCGGTGAAGTTCTTAACGGCGGCCTTTGCCGCTGAATAAGCCGGTATACGGGTTAAAGGTCTGTAGGCATTCATAGACGTTACCATAACTATGCATGAGTTTTCCTTTTCCACCATATCCCGCGCAAAAATCTGAGTAGGAATAAGAGTGCCCAGGAAATTAAGATTAAAAACAAAGCTGATACCGTTCGCATCCAAATCAAAAAAGGTTTTAACATTTTCATCTTTTTTAACAAGGTCTATTTTTTCCAAAGTATCCTTGGTGGTTGTACCCTTTGGGTTATTTCCGCCTGCTCCGTTTAAAAGGATATCACACGTGCCAAGCTTTTCCGCCACAATATTTCTTGCGTTTTGCATTGACTGCGCGTCAAGAACATTACACCCAACAGCTATAGCCGTACCGCCGTGAGCGGAAATTTCATCGGCACATTTTTGCGCAGCCTCCTCGTTCAAATCAAGCACGGCAACCTTGCAGCCCTGTTTGGCAAGAGTTTTCGCAAAAGCCCCGCAAAGCACGCCGCCTCCGCCGGTTACAACTGCAACTCTGCCTTTTAAATTTTCATGAATCATTTTAAACAATCCTTTCTATAAAAGATAATTTCAAATTATTTTTGCGCTCTGTTTTTTTCAACGGCTTCCCAAAGCCCGTTTAAATAGCAAGCTCCGAGCGCCCTGTCATATAAACCATAGCCCGGTCTTGCCACCTCGCCCCAAATCATTCTGCCATGGTCGGGACGTACATATCCGTCAAACCCGGCGTTCTGAAGTGCTTTAACAATTTCATACATATCAAGCGAGCCGGCGCTGCTTTCGTGCGCGGTTTCATTAAACCAACTGTTATTAATTGAAACATTGCGAAGATGCGCGAAATAAATCCGCTTTCCTATAACAGGATCATTTATTATATCAACAATATCATTTTTGGGGCTTGCTCCCAGCGAACCAGTGCAAAGAGTAATTCCGTTGTGCTCATCAGGCACCGTTTCAAGCAGTTTTTTTATCGCGTCCTTGCCCGTAATTATTCTTGGAATCCCAAAGATTCCCCACGGCGGGTCATCCGGATGAATCGCCATTTTCACTCCGCACTCTCTGCAAACGGGCATAATGGCTTCAAGAAAATATTTTAAATTATTCCACAGGTCATCTGCCGTAATATTTTTATATTTTTCAAACAGCTCTTTTATTTCACCCATTCTTTCAGGTTCCCATCCGGGCATAGCGTAACCGTTTGAATTATTATCTGTTTCCCTGAACATATCCTCGGGGGATTTGCCTTCAACCTGTTTTCCGTCGTAGCAAAGGCAGGTTGATCCGTCGGGCAGAGGCATATAAAGGTCTGTACGGGTCCAGTCAAACACAGGCATAAAATTATAGCATATGCATTTTACGCCGAATTTAGCTAAATTACGTATTGAAGTTTTATAATTTTCAATATATTTATCTCGTGAAGGCAAGCCGATTTTTATATCCTCATGCACGTTAACGCTTTCAATGCATTCCATTGACAAGCCCGCCGAAGTTATTTCATCATACATTGCCTGAATTCTTTCCGTGCTCCACGCCTCGCCCGCCGACAAATCGTGAAGCGCGGGAACAACGCCGGTTACATTTGGTATCTGCCTGATTTGCTCCAGTGTAACAT
>JAJBVR010000075.1 GCA_020859725.1 Clostridiales bacterium
CCAACGAGCATCACTGATAAAACTATTGCAACTTGCTATTGCAATTCGAGGATTTTTTCAATTTTGCAAACGCCGATATTTTCGCGGTTCAGGAAACCAAGCTTCAGAAAGGGCAAATTGATTTTTCACCCGAAGGATATTTTTGCTACTGGAATTACGCGGAAAAAAAGGATATTCGGGAACCGCTGTTTTCACAAAACAAAAGCCTTTAAATGTATTTTACGGAATGGGTGTTCCGCGGCATGATTCGGAGGGCAGGCTTATTACTCTTGAATTTGAAAATTTCTATTTTGCCACCGTTTACGTTCCCAATTCGCAAAGAGAACTTGCAAGGCTTGATTACCGAATGAATTGGGAAGATGATTTCAGAGAATACATTTGCCGCTTAGACCGCAAAAAGCCGGTTGTTTTTTGCGGTGATTTAAACGTGGCACACAGTGAAATTGATTTAAAAACCCTAAAACAAATCATCAAAACGCAGGATTTACAGATAACGAGCGTGAAAAAATGACGGAATTACTGAGCAGAGGATTTACAGATACTTTCAGATATTTTTATCCGGATAAAGATGGTGTTTACAGCTGGTGGAGCTATATGTTCAAGGCAAGAGAAAAAACGCCGGATGGAGAATAGATTATTTTATTTCATCAAAAAGGCTTGACGATAAGCTTATAAGCGCTGATATTCATACAGATGTTTTGGGTTCCGACCACTGCCCTGTTGAGCTTAAAATTGATTTATAAACAGATACTCGGGATTTACTTTTAAAATATAATGTATTAAAATATGTTGAAACGGCAAATAAAACAAATTTGCATTTGCCGTTTAATTCTTTGGAGGAAGCCAAATGGAAAACATAGGCTACTATAACGGCAGATACGGATTGATTGAAGAAATGCAAATTCCAATGACTGACAGAGTTTGCTGGTTCGGTGACGGAATTTATGACGCCACATACGCTCATAACCACAAGCTTTTTGATTTGGACGCGCATTTAAACAGATTATTCAGCAGCGCAAAACAGCTGAGTATAAATGTTCCGATGGAGAAATCAGAACTTGAAGTGTTATTAAAAAGTCTTGTTATTAAGGTTGACAGCGGCAGCCAATTTGTTTATATTCAAATAACCCGCGGAAGCGGACTGCGAAATCATATTTTCACAGACGATATGAAGCCTAACCTTTGGATAACCGTTTCTCCGCGAAAAATTGCAAACACATATGAACCTATTGATGTTATAACATATGAGGACAAACGGTTTTCATACTGCAATATAAAAACGCTGAATCTCATTCCCGCATGTCTTGCCGCAACCGCAGCGGAAAAAGCGGGATGCCGGGAAGCTGTTTTCCACCGCGGCGATATTGTAACCGAATGCGCGCATTCAAACATATCCATTTTTAAAAGCGGCAGCGTCATCACACACGAGACGGATAATGCAATACTGCCGGGCACAGCCCGCGAACGGCTGCTGCGATTTTCGGAAAGACTCGGCTACAAAACAGAGGAACGAAGCTTTACATTAAAAGAAATGCTTGACGCTGATGAAATTGTTGTTCGTTCAACCGGCGCTTTTTGTGTGCCGGTAAAAAGTGTTGACGGAATTTCAGCGGGAGGAAAAGCGCCTGACATGCTTAAAACCATCCAAGACGTCCTTGTGAGCGATTTTGAAAGTCAATGCAGCGCATTTTAACATAAAATGAATTTATTGTTTTTTAATTGAGGTAAAATAAATGTTTTTCAGAACCGAAGCGGCCGTTGACTTGGACGCGGTTGAATATAACTATAATCAAATAAGAAAAAAACTGCCTGAAAACGTAATGCTTTTGGGTGTAATAAAAGCCGATGCATACGGGCACGGAGCAGTTAAATTTGCAGAATTTCTGAAAGATAAATGTGATTTTTTCGGAGTTGCCTGCATTGAAGAAGCCATGGAATTGATAAACGCGGGAATTAAAACGCCGATTTTGATTCTCGGCCGTGTTTTTCCGGAGGATTTCAATGCTGCGGTGCAAAACAATATACGCGTTCCCATTTTTACATACAGTGACGCAAAAAAGCTTTCCGAAGAAGCGATAAAGCAGAACAAAACGGCTTTATTCCATTTTTGCGTAGATACCGGAATGAGCCGCATAGGATTTCAAGCTGATGAAAAAAGCGCCGATATTTGCAAAAAAATTACAGCCCTGCCGAATATAGAGTCGGAAGGAATTTTTTCTCACTTTGCTACAGCGGACGAAAAAGACCTTACAAAAACATATTTGCAAAAAGAAAAATTTATTAATTTTATTTCATTGCTTGAAAGCAGAAACATTAATGTGCCTATTAAGCATATTGACAATTCCGCCGGAATAATGAATTTTGACAGCCATTTTGATATGTGCAGAATGGGAATTATAACTTACGGATTATATCCATCCTCTGAAATCGAAAAATCCTTGCTTGATATTAAACCCGTCATGAGCTGGCGCACAAAAATTTCATATATAAAAAAGCTGGAAGCAGGTAGAGAAATTTCATACGGCGGAACATATAAGACAACAGAAACAAGAAAAATTGCCACAATCCCCGTTGGCTACGCTGACGGTTATCCGAGATGCCTTTCAAATAAAGGAAAGGTTATTATAAACGGGGAATTTGCCCCGATAGTAGGAAGAATATGCATGGATCAATTTATGGTTGATATAACCGAAATTGAAAGCGCTGAAGAAGGAACGGAAGTCACGCTTATAGGTAAAAACGGAGGATTAACTATTTCTATGGAAGAAATGGCCGACTCCGCGCACTCCTTTAACTATGAACTTGTCTGCAGAATTTCAAGGCGTGTAACAAGAACATATTACAAAAACGGCAAACTTGTTGACTACAAAAACTATATTTACTGAAAAGGTATTAAAAATGGATTTATTTAACAGCGAAGCTATCAATAAAATTGAAAGAAGCGAAAAGGAACTAAAGGTTTATGATTTACTCGGCAAGCTTGGTATTTCATATCAAAGAGCGGATCATAAAAAGGCGGACACAATGAACGACTGCCTGGGAATAAGCAAACTTCTGGGTGTTGAAATTTGCAAAAATCTGTTTTTATGCAACAGGCAGAAAACAGATTTTTATTTACTCATGATGCCGGCGGACAAACCGTTTAAAACAAAAGATATAACAAAGCAATTGGGCTGCTCGAGGCTTTCATTTGCCGATTCGGAATATATGGAAAATTTTCTTAATATTCAGCCGGGAGCCGTTTCAATAATGGGGCTTATGAATGATTCTGAAAACAGAATAAGGCTTTTAATAGATAAGCCCATTGCCGAAAGCGAATACATAGGATGCCATCCCTGTGTTAACACATCAAGCCTGAAAATAAAAACAACGGATATTTTTGAAAAGTTTTTGCCCGCGGTTCACCACACCCCTATTATTGTTGATATGCCTGATAATTCATAAAAATATTATTATTTATATTGACTTTGTTAAATCAAAGTACTATAATACGCATATAGTTTGAATACAAACTATTTTTTTGATGGAGGAAAATTATCATGTTGGATTATGAGCTTCATTTTCTGCTTCTAAAATGCTTTCACTACAGTCAAAAAATAATCGTTCAGCAAACAGCTCAGCTCGGATTATACC
>JAJBVR010000161.1 GCA_020859725.1 Clostridiales bacterium
CTATAAACCATATGAAAACGCAAGCATTTAAGCCGTTTTTTTACAATATTGTAAAACTTTTAATTCAGAAAATTCGATTGTTTTTGACAAAACAATAAGTATTGTAAGCAAAACAGTGTAAATAACGCTCAAAACCGCAAAAGCAGCCAAACCGCTTTCGAAATTGAATAAAGAAGAATAAACGGCGCCGGCCGTAAAATAAGCGCCCAATGAGCAAATAAGCGGCTTTACAATGATTTTTGAGACGCTGTATTTTATTCCTGAATATTTTTTTAGAATATACATATTTGAAATAAGAATTATAATATAAGCAACGGCATCTGAAAAAGCGGCTCCGTAAATATTAAGCCTGTAATCCGAAACAAATACATAGTTAAGCGCAACCCTGATTACGGCGGAAATCAAAAACATGGGTATGCTTTTAGAAGCGCATCCTATTGACTGAACCGCGAAAACAGCCGCTCCCGACAAAGAATACAATATCATTGTAAATCCGTAAAATTTAACCAAATCAGCACATCCCAAAACAATATCATAATTTGAAGAGCCGTATAAAATTTCAAGCACATACTTTGATGTTAAACTGATTAAAAAACCGCCGGCAAATGAAATGATTGAGGTGTATTTAAAAATACTGTTAATCAGTGAAGCTAATCTGTATTTATCATTAGCGGCAAACGCGGCGGATATTGCGGGAACCGCCGCTACACCAAGCGCCATTGTAAATCCGGGCACAAGATTTTTTATATCGTGAGCAGATGAAAACAGGCCGTAAATATATGTTATAATATCACTGTCAGTTGTATTATTTATTTTAATGCATTCACTGTAAGCAGCTTTAAGCATTTGCGGATTACAAAGCGAAAGGCAATATTGAACAGATGAATTATCAAAAAATTCAGAAAGACTTTGAATAAGAGTTGATAAAATAATAGGCGCTGAAAACACCATTATTTCTTTCATACACGGAGTAATTTTATATTTATTCACAGGAACATATAAAGAACCATATTTAATTGATACGTAGGAAGAGCAATATATCCAGCTGAAAAGAGAACCTATTGTTACCCCGCCTATTGCCGCGGCGGAAGTAACGGGATATATAGCGGAGAGCGCTTGAGTTTCATTAATGCAATGAATACCCAAAACACTGCCCGTATCCAAATAAGTATTATAAAGCCCGCTCATCGCAAGCTTGGCAAACAAAAGGCCGAACACCATTTTAAATACCGCTTCAATAATTTGACTTACCGATGTTGGCAGCATATTCATATGGCCTTCTGCAAATCCTCTGCCGGAGGCTGCCATTGATGAAAAAAGCACTGTGGGCGCAAGCGCTAAAATAGTTGAAACCGCTTTATCTGACGAAGCCACTACAGCGGCATAGGGGCTTTGCCAAAACAAACATAAGCAGCATACCCGCAATCCCTATTATAAAGAAAAGGCGGGAAGAAGCTTTTTTAATGCATAAATTTTAGATAGGTTGCCTTCCTCATTATACTTACTTATAAGATGAGTAAGAGCAACGGGGAATACGCCCATCACTATCGCGTGCACAGGCTGCCATATTGAAATATCCTCTTCCCGTAGCGCCTATATATGCAGTAAGAGGTATCTTATAAACGGCACTTAAAACTTTAACAATTATTGACGCAGCCATAAGAAGTACGGCGGAATTTATATATTTTTGCTTAAAACTATTCAAAAAAATCACCAAAAAAGGCAGTGCAAATTGAAATTTACACTGCCTGAATATTTAATTTTAATAAATCCTATTTAACATTTCCTTCCTCTTCACCATCCTTTGAATCGGAAACCGGAACAAAATCAGCCTCGGTAAACCCGCCCTTAGTATTATTTGCGGAATTATGTGAAAACGAATTGGTTTTGGAAATATTCTGAATCACTTTAAGAAATTCTTTAGCTTGCTGGATTGTAACATCAGTTGCTTCCTTTGAAGCGTTTTTAACTTCCTCTTTAAAATCATCTGCTTCAGATTTAAAATCAACCGAGGAATCGGATGACTTAGACTTTTCTATTTCCTGAGAAAGCGCTTTAATTCTTTCATTATAAGCGGTTATATCCGCAACCGTACAAGCATATTCATTTTCGTCAACATCCTCGCCTTTATAAGCGGAATACTGCATTTTGCCGAAATTTTCATATGCTTTTGAAAGCTTGTTTTTCGCGTCAAGATATTCAACCTGCTTTTTTGAAATTTCAAGGAATTTGGCGCTCTTTTTATTTATAGTTTGAGCAACGCTTTTTGTTTTTGACAAAACATCTTCAAAATTTGTCAATTTAGGACTGTAAAAATCTTTTGGCATAATTCACATCTCTATAAACTTTATATAGCTAATTATAATACGAACAGAATAATTTTGCAATACTAAAAGTAATAAAATAAGCATTTATTTACCATTCATCATAAAATTTTTGTATTTTTTTCTTTCGGTTTATTATTTCGGGAAAGTTACCTATATATTCATATGGGTATTTATAGTTATAAATGCGTTCTATTTTTCCTGTTTTAGAATTTTTTAATCTTGTTACGCCTCCCGAACCCACAGCAAGCACTGTATGAGTTTCATCCATCATAAAAACGTTATACAGGCAATCATAGTTATCTTTGCACCAACCAACATTTTCCAAATTACCCAGAGATTTTCCCTGGCGATACATATAATAAGGCTTATAATCTGATGAAGATAATGCATCGCAGCTCAATTCAACCATATCGGCAGCCAAAATTTTATCAGAAGAGTCAAAAGCGTTGTTTTCTGCCGCCATATACGCGCCGGTTTTAAGAGCAAGGGTATGAACAGTTATACTTTCGGCTTTGAGTTCAACCGCTTTATTTATGCTGCTTTCAAACGAGCTGAACGTATCTGCGGGCAATCCCGCTATAAAATCCATATTTATATCTGAAAATCCGAATTTCCTTGCAAGTTCAAAAGCTTCAAGAGTTTGGCGCGATGTGTGATTTCTGCCTATAATTTTAAGCACAGAATCATTAAATGTTTGCGGATTTATACTTATTCTTCCCGCCTGCGCCGATTTTACGACGGCAAGCTTTTCGGCGGTTACGGTATCCGGTCTGCCGGCTTCAACCGTATATTCCCTTATTTGGCTTAAGTCAAAAGAATATTCAACTGCTTTAAAAATTTTTTCAAGATTTGAGACTGAAAGAGTTGTAGGCGTTCCTCCGCCGAAATAAACCGTTTCAAGGCGAAGATTGTTATTTTTCGCGTACACGGCTGTTTCCTTTATTTCTTTTATAAGCAGATTTACATAGTCGTCAACAAGAGCTGCGGTTTTTTCAATACTGTGCGAAACAAATGAGCAGTAAGAGCATCTTGTGGGGCAAAAAGGTATGGAAACATAAAGCGAAAAACTTTCGGGCTTTGAAAGAGCTATTATATTATTTTCACTTTTTACAACTTCTGAAACAAGCTTTATTTTATCAAAAGAAACCAAATATTTATTTTTTAAAATATTTTCCGCGCTTTGCAAACCGAATTTATTTATAAGTCCGTGCATAAATTTCGCCGGGCGCACACCGTAAAGAATCCCCCAGTGATAACTGATTTCCATAATATCCGAAAGCACATTATAAAAAAGAACAGACAG
>JAJBVR010000163.1 GCA_020859725.1 Clostridiales bacterium
AAAGAGGCGCAGAGCGCCTCTCTTTTATTTAAGAATAAAATTTCATCAGCATATATCTTCTTTAAGTGTTTCAATTATTGAATTTTTAGATATTATTTTAACCGAGTAAATCATAGTAAGTCCAACAATTATAAAAACAACCGATATAACTTCTAAATACAGCAACGGATTCAATGAAAAAGAAATTACATCTGAGGTAAGCGCTTTATACATAGCATAATTTAAAATTACACTTACGGGCAGTCCTAATATAAGAGCATTCAATCCGTAAAACAAACTTTCAAGGCTAATCATTTTTCGGAAACCCGCCGGTGTTATTCCAACGGATTTCATCATTGCAAATTCTTTTCTCCGGAGCGATATGCCGGTTGAAATCGTATTAATTATATTAGCAACCGTAATCAGCGTTATGAGGGCTATAAATCCGTAAATCAGCACCTGAATAACAAAAGATATGGCATTTGTTGTTTCAAAACTTTCCATAAGATCCGAGAGTGAAGCGTTTTCAAATGAATTGCCGGAAAAAATATTATATATGCTGTTTGCAACTTCTTCGTGATTTTTTGTTACAATACCGTAATTCGCATAAGATTTGTCATAACACTCTGAGAACGGTCTATAAACCGAAATTGTGTTTTTACTGTTCAGATTGCAAACATAATTATCGGGTTCATATTCAACAAAATCAGAAATAATAATTTTCGGTGCGTCAGAATCAGCAGGTAATATTTCTCTGCCAATCATTTTATCGGTAAAGACATTATCATTTCCCTTTTTATGATTTATATTATTCATAATCAGCGCTTTACCGCTGCCGCCGTAATATTTGCCGCTGTTTATACCGTTATTTTCACAAAGCCTGTTGAAATCATCATCTTCAATGTAATTTACAAAAAGATTGATTTTATTATTGAAAAGATTTTTATAAGCTGATTTTAGATTTTCCTGTTTAATTATATTTTCGCCCATATCAGTATCTGATTTTTTACCTAAAACATAATTATCAAAGTTAATTATATAAAAATCGTCCACTCAGCTTGTTTCGCTTAATTTTTGAGAAAACAATTCACTGTCCTCATAATCTACATTTGCCATTATCTGATACGGATAATTTACGGCTATATCATTGTTGGCAGTAAACAAATCACAAAAATAATTGCAGCATAAAAACAGAACCACCGATAATGCTATAGAGGCTGTTATAACCCTTGATTTTCTTCCGTTTCTCTTAATATTTTTATATGCCAGGTCGCCCTCGTAACCAAAAACAGCTTTAATTATTTTAGGAGTTTTAAGCTTTTTTGATTTGATTTTAATTTCATTGGTTTGCCTTATTGCATCAATCGGAGTTATTTTTGACGCTTTTTTTTGACGGTATATACGCTGAAATAAAAATTGTAATCACGCTTAAAATAACTATTATGCACAAAGCCCACGCTGGAACAACCGTTTTAAAAACAGTATTGGTTTCGGAAACACCGGTTATCATTCCGTTTTCAAGAATTTTGTAGCCGATACTTTTAAGCGTTACCGCTATTCCTGCAATACCGGCGGCAATTCCTATGGGAATGCCTATCGCCCCCAAAATCAGGCCTTCAAAATAGACCGAGTTCTTTTTTTGATTTTTTGTTGCTCCTACCGACGCCAGCATTCCAAAATATTTAACATTTTCAGAAAAAGACATTCCGAAAGCGTTATAAATCAAAGCAACAGAGGCGGCAATAATAATAGCAAGGAGAATTGCGATAAGAGGAAGCATACTCATAACTATTGAATTATCATCTGCGGCAAATACCGTTTGAAAATAATCGGTGCTGATATTATAATTTTCTATTTTATATTCCGATATAATATCTTTGATTTCATCAAGTGACTTGCTGTTAACCTGCGAAAGAATTATACCAGCGTTAAGAGCGCCTTTCATTTCTTCGCCATTAAGCCTTGTAACAACAGAAAATCCGTTTGTACCGGGATTATCATTAAGTATTGCCGTTACTTTGTATTCACGGGTTTGCGACTTTTCAAAGTTTTCTCCTAAAATATAATGATTTGTGTTGATTTCCTGAATTTCACCGTCAGCTTCATAATATCTTGTGCCAAGGCAAATTTTTACGGTGTCTCCGATTTTCCAATTTAATCCGTTATCTGTTATATAACTTTTTTCCACCGCTATCTGATTTTCATTCTCGGGAATTGTGCCTTCATATTCACTGTTTATAAAATTTTTAAGTGCGGTTTCATCACCCGCAAAAATAAATCCTGTATTTCCCCTGCCTGCAGTTTGCCCGTCAGGAACAAAAGACTGCTTTGTGCTGTAAAGGCTTATATTTTTAATTCGGCTGTCTTTTTTAAGCAGGCTTATTTGCTGCTGTGAAAGCTCAGAAGCGGTAAAGTGCTGATTACCGTTTGTCAAAAGAGAAATTTCACCCGCGAAATTAAGAAAAGAGGAAAACGCAGCAAAAACCGCCGTTATCATTGCAACCGAAACAATTATCCCGAGAGTTGTTACCACGCTTCTGCCCTTATTTTCCCTAAGGCGGCGAAGGGTAAGCTTGTTTACTATATTCACCCCATCTTCACCTCATCCCGAATTATTTTCCCATCCTGAACAGATATAACTCTGTCTGCGGACAAAGCGATTTTTTCATCGTGAGTAATTATTATAACAGTTTGATTTAACGCTTTGTTAAAATGCCTTAAAAGAGAAATAATTTATTTGCTGTTTTCACTGTCCAAATTTCCGGTAGGTTCATCCGCAAGCATAAGCGCCGGATTATTTATCAGCGCTCTGCCGATTGAAACGCGCTGCTGCTGACCGCCCGAAAGCTGATTAGGCAAATGATTAAGCCGCTCTGACAATCCAAAAATTTGAACTATTGAATCAATTTGCCTTTTATCCGGTTTTCTTCCGTCCAGCAGAAGAGGAAGCGTTAAATTTTCCTCAACGGTAAGAATCGGAATTAAATTATAAAACTGATAAACGAGTCCAATTTGCCTTCTTCTGAAAATCGTAAGCGCGGTTTCATCAAGTTGGGAAATATCAGTTGAGTCAATAATTACCCTGCCGGATGTGGGAGTATCCACTCCTCCCAAAATATGAAGCAAAGTGGATTTTCCCGATCCGCTCGGACCCACTATTGCTACAAATTCACCCCTTTCAACCGAAAAAGAAACATTATCAAGAGCTTTAACCATTGTATCGCCCTTGCCATACTCCTTGGTTAAATTTTTTGTTTCAAGAATTTTCATACATTTACCTTGCCTTTCCCAAGTTAGAATTACAAAATACGGCAAAACCTTTAAGCTGTATTAAAATAATTATTTCGTTTGCCGCAACTGTAATGATACAAGGTTTGAATTACACTATGGTGACTTTTAAATAACAAATTCGTCACACAACCGTTTCATAAAAGCGTATTGTAAATTTTGTTCCCGCACCGGGTTTGCTTTCAGCGCAAATATCGCCGTTTTGCCTGTTAATTATAGCTTTGGAAAGAGCAAGACCGATTCCTATACTTTCCGGCGAAGAATTGTTTCCTTGATAAAACCGTTCAAAAA
>JAJBVR010000016.1 GCA_020859725.1 Clostridiales bacterium
GATCATATTGATGACCGTGCCTATGAAGTTGATTTTTTAAATTGTGTGGTAGATAAAGAAAATAATTTTAAAATTGTGGATTCAGACAGCCATTTTTGCGAATTTGTGGGAATCCACCATTCAAAAATAAAAAGCGGCAAGCTTTTTTTGCAGGATATTATTGTACCTGCGGACCGCCAGGAGGTGCTGCAAAAAATATGCAAAAAAGATTCGCCGTATATTTATATGGATTTTGATATGATAAACAAGGATGATTCGCAGGTGTTCGTGCATTGCACAGCCCAGAATTATGAGGATTCGGCATTGTGCCGCCTTGTTTTTGCCGATGTTTCAAAAAGCCGCGAAAAAACCATAATGCTCAGGGAGCGCGCAAATGAGATAAACCATCTTATTGATTTGGTAACGGGCGGAGTTTGCCTTTTTAAAGTTACCGAGGATATGCATTTTGAAACCTTTTATTTAAACGCCGCCTGCCGCAGGCTTTTTGATACGGATAAGGAAAAAAGCAGGCAGGAGGATTTAAGAATAGACGATCTTATTCATCCGCAGGATAAAACCATAGTGTTTCAGGCAATAGGCAGGGCTATGGCAACGGGGGATGAAATTGATTTGGAATGCAGGATAATGCCGCGCAAAAATATGTGCATTTGGTGCAAGTGCAATGCCGCGGTTCACAGAATTGACGCTGACGGATGCCCTGTTTTCCACGCCGTGTTTACTGATATTACCAATCTTAAAAATGCCGAAAAAAGGGCGGATGAGGCAAACGACCGCCTTGTAAATCTGTTAACCAATTTAAGCGGGGCGGTGTTTTTTACAACTCCCGACAAGCCGTTTGAATGCGATTTGATAAGCGGCGATTTCGCAAAGCTTATTAACTATTCAAGAGCGGAATTTTTTGAAAGGTTCGGCGGCGACCTTTCCGAAATTATAGCGGATGAGAAGAATTTGCTGGAGGAGAAAATAAAAAGGCAGATATCGCAAAGCGAAACAAGTGAAATTACATATGAAATCAATAAAAAGGGCGCCGGAAAAATCAGGGTGAAAGACAGCAGAAAGCTTATTCACCAGGAGGACGGCTCAATGGCGCTTATATGTGAGCTTTTCGAGGAACAGTAAAAGCAGCGGGGCATTCACTGCTCCGCTGCTTTTTATGCTTGCCTTTATTTTTTGGGAAGAAGTATTTTTGCATTTGAAACCAGGTCTTTAAATTTATTTTCACCGCATTTTTTTATAATTTCCCGTGCTCCGTGCGAATAATCAGGAGCTCTGGTATCAAGATTATGGCAGTCTGAGCCTATAAAATCTATTCTGCCGCTTTCAAGATATTTAAAAAGCTTTCCTCTTATATGCACGGGTGCATCGGAGAAAGAACTTATATTAACCTGGGTAAGGCAGCCCATATCAATTAAAGCATCAAGTGTTTTGCTTTTATCCATAAGCGCTTTATACCGCTCAATATGCGCCAAAACAGGCGTTATTCCGTAATCGCATATCAGCCTTTCCAGGCGCGTTATGGCTTTGGCTGAAAATTCTTCCGAAAACGCGTGCTCAATAATGGCGAATTTTGTGCCCTGAATGCATATATCGTTTAAATTATCGTTTGAAAAAAGGTATTTGCTTATATAAACCTCTGCGCCCGCAAAAATTTCGGGACTGCCGGCGGGAATGTGGCTTTTAAGCTCGTTAAACGCGCGGGTTCGTTTTTCAACAAAATCCGACAGTGAAATGGAATCGCTGTAATAATGGGGCGTAACTATTATTTTTTCAGCGCCCTGCATTTGCAGCAGTTTTATCATTTTCAGGCTTGTTTGAATGTCCTGCGCGCCGTCGTCTATCCCTGGAAGGATGTGGCAGTGCGTTTCAATCAGGTTGTTTATAACCATATATTTATATCTCCGATTTAATATGTGTATTCATAATATCCGTAATTATTGCGGTATTTTCCGTATCCCGATGATTTTTCGGAATCGTAATTAACAACAAAGCCAAGGATTTTGGCGTTTATAAAAGAAAGCGAGTTAAGGGATTTTTGAATTTCAGGGTGAGTTGACGAGTATGAACGCACAACAAGAACAACTCCGTCTGATTTCCTTATTATAGGCAAGGCGTCCGAAACAACATTTAAAGGCGGCGTGTCTATAATTATATAATCATAATTTTCCGCCGCTTCCTCAAGCAGCTCCGCCATTGGCTCAGAGCCTAAAATTTCCGCGGGGTTGGGCGGAATTGAGCCGGACGGCAAAACATAAAGATTCGGAAAATCGGTTTTGTGAATAACGCTGAATAAATCAACTTTCTGATTTTCTCTGCTGTTAACGGCGGAGCCCAAAAAATTTGTTAATCCGGGCGCGTTGGGCAGTGAGAAATAGTGGTGAATTTTCGGCTTTCTTAAATCGCCGTCAATAAGAAGCACTCTTTGGTCTGCCTGCGCCATGGATATTGCAAGGTTTGCCGTGATTGTAGTTTTTCCCTCGCCGGGGTTGGAGGAGAATATTACTATTATTTTTCCGCCCTTTTTCATAACGGAAAGCATGATATTTGTTCTTATGGATTTATATGCTTCTTCAACACGGAATTTTATTCCGGCGTCTAAATCCGTATTTTTTAAAAGAACACGGGAAGCGCCTGAATTTGCGCTCTTTTTAGCCATTATTTATTCCTCCTTTTTTTCTTTTGCTTTTTTGAATTGGCGGCTGAAAAATCAGGCACGGAGCCAAGCACCGGAATGCCGTATTTTTCCGTTAAATCATCGGAGCCTTTAATTCTTATGTCAAGGAAGTCTCGCAGCACGGCGTATAACCCGGCAATTATTATGCCGATTAACGCGCCGATAAGGCTTTTTTGGATACTGCATACTTTCCGCCGCGGCTGCCCTTTGGGGCGAATCCTGAAGTTCCGCCAAAACCAATCCCTGATTTGTGTTTGCCATTGTTTCGGGCACGCATTTTTGCAGGGTCTGGGCAATGTGGTAGCTTAAATCTGCGTCGGTTGTTGTTATTTCAAAAACAAACATAGCGGTGTTTTCAATCTGCGAAATAACAATGGAATTCTTTATTGAGGCGGCGGAATAATCGGTGCCGTAAGTTCTATTAAGTGTGTCCGCCACAGATTGATTAAAATTGTTTGTTGAAAAAATTTCAATATATGTATCAAGCATTTTCATGGCATAGTTCATTTTGCTTGTGTTGCTTGTTCGCTGCGAGCTTGCCGACTGCGATGAAGCCAAGGTGGCGCTTTCTGTAAGCTCCTGGTCCGAATCAACGGCGTATGCAAGAAATTCAATAGAAGAAGTGTAGGTAAGCGTTGTGAAATTAGCGGTTATGATAAATGCCGCCAAAGCCCCTATAAGCGCGAAAAGAATAAGAAGCTTCCATTTTTTAATCAGCGAGTTAATGGCTTTTTGAACATTCGCGTCAATATTCAACCAAATCATCCTTTCGGGAATAAATTTTAAACATATTTTATTTAATTTTACTTGATAACGAAAAATTTGTCAATATCGGGCGTATATTTCTATTGACAAAAATAATTAAAT
>JAJBVR010000160.1 GCA_020859725.1 Clostridiales bacterium
GTTTTAGTCATCCGCGGCCTCCCCCTTTCCAAATTGCGATTCGTAAATTTCACTGTAAACACCGCAGGTTTCAATAAGTTCCTTATGAGTTCCTATACCAACGGCACAGCCGTCATCCAAAACAATTATTTTATCCGCAAACATAACGGAGGACGCCCTCTGACTTACAATAAAAACAGTAGGATTATAATCAAGATTAAGAATTTCTTTTCTCATTTCGGACTCTGTGGCAAAATCAAGAGCCGAAGAGCTGTCATCAAACACCAGTATTTCCGGATTGCGGACAAGCGCTCTTGCCACAGAAAGCCTTTGCTTTTGACCTCCTGAAAGATTTACTCCGCCCTGCTCAATTTCCGCATCTAATCCGCCTTTTTCGGCAATAGTGTCAAAAACCTGCGCTTTTTTAAGAGCGGCATTCATTTCATCATCAGATGCGTTTTTATTTCCCCATTTTAAATTTTCACGCACAGTTCCTTTAAATAAAACAGCTTTTTGCAAAACAAACCCTATTTTATTTCTGAGTTCATCATCGCTATATGATTTTACATCCATGCCGTTTACATATACAACACCCTTGTATGCGTCATAAAAATGAGGAATTAGAGATACAAGGCTTGTTTTTCCGCTTCCGGTGCCTCCAATTATACCTATTATATCACCCTTATTGGCACAAAAGCTTATATTTGACAGGGAAACCTCGGAGTCCCCGTTGTATTTTAAAGAAACATCATCAAATTTAACTGCATAATTTCCGTTAACAGTATCATTTTGATTATGCTGAAGAGTATTTTCAAGCTTAAAAACACTTTCAATTCTGCCGGCGCAGGCAAGCGCTTTGGTTATTGTAACAATAAAATTAGCAAGTTTTATAAGCTCAATCAAAATCTGGCTCATATAATTATAAAGAGCAACAACCTGACCCTGACTTAAATCGCCGATATTAACTCTTATTGCGCCGCAATATATAAGTATAACAGTGGCTGCGTTTATAATTAAAAAAGTTAAAGGATTCATAAGAGCCGAAATTTTGCCGACCGCCTTCTGAAAAGCGGATAAAGAGTTATTTTTCTTTTCAAAAGATTCAATTTCATTTTCTTCCTGAGTAAATGCTCGTATTACTCTTGCACCGGAAAGATTTTCTTTTGTTTTTAAAGTTATTCCGTCCAGTTCATTCTGGATGGATTTATAGCGGGGTATTGTGTATTTCATTATTCCGAAAACAACAGCCGAAAGAACGGGGATTGTTATAACAAAAATAAGCGCGCATTTAACATCAATGGTAAATGCCATTATCATTGCGCCGAAAACAATGAAAGGGCTGCGAAGAAAAAGACGCAAAACCATATTTACTCCGTTTTGCACCTGGGTGGTATCATTGGTCATTATTGTTATCAAGGTGGATGTTCCCTTTTTATCCAGTTCCGAAAAAGACAGGCTTTGAATTTTCCGGAACAGATCGCCTCTAACTTCTCTGCCGAATCCTGTGGCGGCTTTTGCCGCAAAATACTGAGCAACAGTTGAAACGGAAATACCGATAACAGCAATTAAAACCAATATTCCGGCTCTTGAATAAATCAATGAATTATTATTTTTTAATATACCGTTATCAATAATTGACGCCACAACCAACGGCACTATAAGTTCAAAAACCGCCTCAAGCATTTTAAACAGCGGAGCAAGCACAGATTCCGCTTTATAATTTTTCAAATAAACCAATAAACTTTTCATAACACACCGAAACTATAAAATGATAAAATATTTAATAAATATATTAAATAATTAATTTTATCTGTCAACAATAAATTAAAAAATATAAGAGATACAGGGAAATTTATAACACGATGAAATTAACGTTAAATTTCATATAAAATATTATTTGCCGATTAAAATGAAATCAATAATTTTATGCAAAACATTATTTACCTAATCAAAACATAATTCAATATGAGCAATCCGCATAAAAAAAAGCGGCAAGCGCATCGCTCACCGCAAATGTGGTGCGGAGGATGGGACTTGAACCCACATGAAATTGCTTTCACTAGAACCTGAATCTAGCGCGTCTGCCAATTCCGCCACCCCCGCGTTTTCAATTTTAAGTTCCCTGATTTTTACACGGCGGGAATATCCGAGGCGGAGCAATTCGCTTAATCCGCTTTTTATAATAACAGCAAATGCTGAAATTATTGAATTAATAAAATAACAACGGTATATTAACACAACAGGGTTGAAAAGTCAATCAACTTATAATATAATTATTAAAAACATTTGGAAATTTAACGAATTATGAAAAAATATATAAAATATTTGATTCTATCATTATCGTGCGCGGCAATTTTATACACGTTATGGTATATGCATTTCGGAAACCTTACAGATAACAACGGAGCTTTATCAAAAACGGGACTTGAGCATCCGGTTTTATTTTCTTTATGGGGAATACTTACATATGCCGCGATTTATTCAAATATTTTGTACTTATACAAAATTTTGTTACGTAAATATAAATTTCAATATTATATGGCAGCCGCAGCGCTGTTGGGGATAATTTTAACTGTATCGTGCCGCTTTGATATTTCTTTTAAAGCGGAATATTATCTCCACTGCGGCGGCTCCCTTGGATTTTCAATAATAACCGGAGTATGTGTATTTTTATTATATTTAAATAATTTTAACCGTTCCGATTTATTTAATGCATTTACAATTTTAACGGGTTTAATTCTTATTGCAGACTTAATTTTCCTTATTATATATAAACAAAACGCGCTTATTGAAACCGTTCCGGTTGTTTTTGCTTTAATTGAAATGCCGATTACAATTTTTTATTTAGACAAAAGCAGGGGTAAGGCTTATGCTGCACGATGAATTAAAAAATCTTAATAAATACCCGTTTCATATGCCCGGTCATAAAAGAAACCCCGATTTCAAAATAAACGCTAGTGAAATTGATATAACGGAAATTAAAGGATTTGACAATCTTCATTTCCCCTGCGGCTGTATTTCGGACACGGAACACGAATTGGAAAAGCTTTATAATTCAAAAAGAACTTTTATGCTTGTTAACGGTTCAACTGCTGGAATTTTAGCGGCAATTTTTTCTTTTACAAAAGAAAATGATACTGTTATTATTGCAAGAAACTGCCACAAAAGCGTTTATAACGCTGCTTTTTTAAGAAAACTGAAAATTGCGTATATTGAGCCCGAGTTTGATTTTGAGCACGGATTTTACAAAGGAATAACGCAGGAAGCCGTGCACCGCGCCGAAAAAAAATTTCCGCAGGCAAAAGCGTTGGTGATTACCAGCCCCACTTATGAAGGATACGTATCGGAAATAAAATCATCACTGCCTGTTATTGTTGACGCCGCGCACGGCGCGCATTTCGGATTCGGTGAATTTCCCGATTATCCAAAAGGCGACGCGGTAATTTCCAGCCTTCACAAAACCCTTCCAGCGCTTACTCAAACCGCAGTTATCAATGTTTATAATAAAAAATATATTCCCGCATAAAGGGGGGGGTGGTACCCCTTTATAAGT
>JAJBVR010000217.1 GCA_020859725.1 Clostridiales bacterium
TAATCCAACAATGTATTTACATATTGTTTGCGTTGTGAGATGCTCATATTGTGTGTTGCTCTTTCATCACACGCTATTTCCAAATCATCAGCAAATTTTTTATAAGCGATCCAAATCAACGGATTGTACCAATTTATGAGAACTATAAGATAAGATAATAACTTCCATAATTGATCGCCATGCCTTATATGTTCTTTTTCATGCAATATAATATATATAAAATCAGTATTTTCCATATTAAAAGGCATATATATTTTAGGCTTAATAAATCCAAATACAAACGGTGATGTAATCATATCACTTTGCCAAATGTTTTTTCATATTTTATTGCCGTACAAAGTTTCTTCTTTAAATTAAAAACACCAATAATAAAGCCTAAAAGAAATACTAACATTCCGATAATCCAAATAACACCTAATATTTTAATTGCTGTTAGCATCGTGCCGGTTGGTACCGTTACGCCTTCGTAATAACGGCTACCTAAAATATTATTTATAAATTTATCTACGATGGTTATACCAGAGTTAATTCTAAAACTATGAGTGTAAATATCATTTAAACTAAAGAATTCAGAACTTGGAATAAAACTAAAAACACTTTCAAGAGAAAATGGTATTAAACTTTTTATACCAACAATTGCCCATAACAGACAACATAATTGTTTTGATACTTTTTTTAAAACTACACGCATTAACAATATGGCTGCTATTATCCAAATTAAAACAATGTTTGTGTTTAGACTATCAAGAAATAACGCTTCCATAGGCCACCTATTTTTTTTCTATGAGTTTTCTTATTTGTTCAATTTCCTCGTTCGTTAATTTTTGGTGTCTTGTAAATGTTGCAATAAAATCAGGTAATGAACCATTAAATTTTTTCTCGACAAGATCATCTATTTCCGCTTTTTGCACTTCTTCTTTAGATATTAAAGAATGTACAATTGCGTTTTCGTTTATAACTACACCTCTATCTGATAATCTTTTAATAACCGTATAGGTAGTAGTTCGAGACCAGCCGAGCTTTTCCTTACAAAGTTTTGCAAGTTCCGAACTTCCTATAGGCTCATTATCCCACAATATTAAACAAAAACGGTATTCGCTTTCAAATACTTTAGGTGTGGCCACTTTATATTCTCCCCCTTAGACTAATGCATTAGACTTCGGCTTTAGTCTAACATATTAGACGCTTGTTTGTCAAGGGTATTTTTAATTTTTTGTAATTCGTTTTTTCGTGCCGATCCGGCTGATCGGCCGAACTGCAGCGCAGCTTTTGAATTACAAACAAAAAGGTGTTGATACAGACTGAACGCAAGATCCTATCTTACGTTACCGTTTGAATGCGATTTGGTATCTTATGGTAACAACGTTATTGCACAAGTCAGCCCGAGAATGAAGAAAACAGTTGAATGGTATACAGAAAAATATGGCGCTGTGCATTGTTTTGAAACTCCTAATGTTATTGCATTAAATGAAAAATTGGCTGAATTTGAATATAAAGTTTGTTTTATGGCAGAATATTTTTTGCCGGATATAAATATCTTAAAGGAATTGCCGTGCGATTACGATATTAAAATATTGAATCATTCACAATTTGCGCAGTATTATACATCACAATGGCAAAATGCATTATGTGAAAAAAGCAAGCATTTGGATGTTCTTGCTGTTGGCGCGTTTGATAAAAATAACCTAATAGGGCTGGCAGGATGTTCGGCAGATTGCAAAACTATGTATCAAATAGGTGTAGATGTTCTGCCTGAATACCGCAGAAAAGGCATTGCGTGCGCCATTACAAGCAGACTTGCCATTGAAATATTAAAAATGGGGAAAGTTCCGTTTTATTGTGCCGCGTGGTCAAATATAAAATCAGTACGCAATGCGATAAAAAGCGGCTTTAAACCTGCGTTGGTAGAGCTTACAGCAAGAAGCGGTGAGTTTGTAGACGGCATAAACAAGTAATTCAGCAATCGGTTTATGTAGAAGGTAACTGATTTTTTTCTTACGCAAACCAATTTGTGCTGCCATCGTCAGAGCCTTAACGGCAATATTTTAAATCGTGAAAAAAGCCATTAGATAGATGTTAGTATTTTTGAACAAAACGCCCCTTACGGCAGTTTTTACTTCTGCTGTAAGGGGCGTTATTATCTGCTTTTTGCTAAATTTACACACTGTTTGGGAAAAGATTTTAATTCGGAACAGCGTGTACGCGAACATCTAAATACAAATGAAGCGCCGTTTTTATATTTTAAAGCATTTCCGTATATCCTTTGAAGTGCCAAGCACTAAAATGGTTTCATCACTTTGAAACATAACATCAGGCGAAACGGCAATATTTAAAACTCCGTTGTGTTTTACGGCAAGAATGTTTATATTATATCTTCTGCGAACATCCAATCCCGCCAAGGTTTTTCCAATCCATTCCCTGGGCACATCCAATTCATATAACGCGCAGTTATCGCCTAAATCCATATAATCAAGTATATGTTCCGAACTGAAACGCATTGCCGCCCATTCGGCCACCTGCTTTTCGGGATAAACTATAGCGTCAGCGCCGTTTTTAAGCAAAAACTTTGCGTGAACGTCATTTGATGCTCTGGATATAACCTTTGAAGCTCCGAGTTCTTTTAAAAGAGAAGTGGTTTCAAGAGAATCCTGAAAATTATCGCCGATTGTAACAATACAAATATCAAAATCAGGAATACCCAGCGTTTCAAGGAAGTCGGATGTGGAAGCGTCTCCTATCTGCGCGCTTGTAACAAACGGAAGAATATGATTGATTTTATCTTCGTCCGAGTCAACCGCCATAATTTCATTTCCCAATGAATTGAATTTTCTTGCTATATAAATACCAAACTGACCTGCGCCTATTAATAAAACTGATTTCATAACTAACCTCTTTAATTAAAATTTATTAAAATTATCCCACAGTGATTTGTTCCTGAGGATATTTTATTCGGTTTTTATGCGGATTCATTGCCGCAAATACAAGAATAAGTCCGCCCACTCTTCCTATATACATAAGCAAAATTAAAATTAGCTTTGAAGATTCGTGAAGTGAAGGTGTAATTCCCAAAGTAAGCCCCACAGTACCTATGGCGGATGCGGTTTCGTACAGGCAGGTCAGCACGTCAATTCCCTCAATCTGCGCAATAACAAGGCCGCCAAAAAGTAGAAGGGAAATATACATCAGAAAAACAGCCGACGCATGACGAACGGTTTCAATCGGGATTCTTCTGTGAAAAGCTTCCGTGTCATTTTTTCGTTTGAAAACCGAAAAGCCTGAAGCAACCATAACTGCCAGAGTTGTGGTTTTCATTCCGCCGGCAGTTGAGCCGGGTGAACCGCCTATAAGCATTAAAATTATTGTAACCGCGGTGCTTACCTGACTCATTTTTGCAAGATTTACTGTGTTAAAGCCTGCTGTTCGGGGCGTTATAGTCTGAAAAAGCGATGCCCAAAATTTATCACCGGCGGTAAAATTATTCCAAGTGTCCGAAGAAAATTCAAAAATATAAACG
>JAJBVR010000156.1 GCA_020859725.1 Clostridiales bacterium
ATATATGGCTGTATGCGATATTGCAGGACTTAAAATAAATATAGAAAACATATGCGGCAGAACCGAAAGGCAGGCAAAAGCATATCTTTGTGAAAATCAGGATCCAAATCAGCATATTGATATAACAATAAATGTTACGAAAGAGCTGGTCAACGCAGAAAGGAAAGAGCATCCGGAGCTTAACAGCGATGATTGGGAATATATGCTTACAGGGAATGATTTTTACATAGGTCTTATCAATTACAACGGAATACTGCTTCATGCCTCATGTGTTGCGGTTGACGGATATGCGTATGCCTTTTCGGCAGACAGCGGAACGGGAAAATCAACACATACTCAGCTTTGGCTCAAGCATTTCGGAAGCCGTGCCCATATAGTTAATGATGACAAACCCGCAATCAGAATAATAGACGGAAAAGTTTACGCGTGCGGCACTCCTTGGAGCGGGAAATATGATTATTCAACCCCGGAAATCGTTCCGCTGGCAGGAATATGCTTTATAGACAGGGGCGAAACAAACAAAATTACAAAAGAAAGCGGCTACAAAACAATTTATAATATATTCTCACAAACAACAAGAAAGCTTTCACCGAAAACAATGGAAAAATTTTTTGATGTGCTGGAGCAGATATTTCAAAAAGTTCCGATATACCATTTGGAATGCAATATGAGCGATGAAGCCGTTTTAACCTCATACAATGCAATGAAGCCCGGCTGTGAAAATAAATAGACCGGGCAAAAAAATAATAAAAAGCGTGCAGTTTAACAGCCAAACTGCACGCTTTTATCTGATTGGAAAAACCCAAACCAAAATTTCATTTTAAGAGAATTGTTTATTTATAAAACATATAATAATTACATTTGATCATACCGTTATAAAGTTTTCGCTTTTTATCGGCTTTTCTTCCGAAACACTTTTCAAATTCTTCATCGGGAGAAATAATTCCATAGCTCCAGCCTTTTTTCGCTCAAATTTACTTCCCATAATTTTATACAGCTTTTCAGACTCTTTAACATCAAGCATACGTTCTCTGTACGGCGGATTTGTAACCAATGTGCCTTTTTCCGATGATGGGTTAAAATCTCTTATATCGGCAACGGAAAGCCTGATAAATTTATCCGCTTTAATTCTTTTTGCATTTGCCAAAGTTAACTCAACAGAATTTTTATCCGTATCACTGCCGAAAGCAATAAAATCGGTATCGGTTTTTATAATCTCATGGCAGCGGGCACGTTCCTCTTTCCATACATTTTCCGAAATAAAGCCCCATCTGTCAACGGCGAAATTGCGGTTTATTCCGGGAGCAATATTATTTGCGAGCATTGCGCCCTCAATAAGTATTGTTCCGCTTCCGCAGAAAGGATCATAAAATGTGTGATAATGCCGCAGCTTTGAAAGAGAACACATAGCGGCGGCAAGCGTTTCCCTGATAGGAGCGGCATTTGCCTCCGGTCTGTATCCTCTTTTATGAAGTCCGGCGCCGCTGGTATCAAGCATAACTGTTACATCGTTTTTAATAATTGAAAACTGAATTTGATGAATAGGGCCGCTTTCTTCAAACCAGGAAATACCATAATCCTCTTTAAGGCTTTCCACAACGGCCTTTTTAATGATTTTCTGGCAGTCCGGAACAGAATGAAGAGCGGAATTAAGGCTGTAACCTTTTACCGGAAAAGTATCGGCGGAGCCGATAAAATCACTCCAGTTAATAATTTTAACTTTATCAAACAATTCAGTAAATGTTAACGCCTTAAATCTGTCAAGAACGATAAGTATTCGTTCCGAAAATCTGCTGTTTATATTCGCTCTGGCAAGAATATTTTCATTGCCTTCAAAAAACACTCTTCCGTTTTCAGCACAAACATTTTCAGCGCCCATTTGTTTTAATTCATCCGAAACAAGCCCCTCTGTGCCCATAAGGCATGGGGCAGCCATATATTATAATTCCTTTGAAGCATGCCTTGTTACATGGCAGCCTATATTAACGGCAACAGGAAGCCCTGCTATATGTGTGGGAAAAGTTTCTATGTTAACCGCCAAAGCGCTTGTTTTCCCTCCGAAGCCCTGCGGTCCTATATTAAGACAATTTATTTTTTCGAGAATTTCCGTTTCCATATCAGCATAAAATTCCGTGCTGTTTCTTACGGAAACAGGGCGGCAAAGCGCCTTTTTGGCAAGAAAAGCGCTGTATTCAAAATCCCCGCCGATTCCTATTCCCACAACAATTGGCGGGCATGGATTGGAGCCGGCTGATTTAACCGTATCAATAACAAAATTAACAATATCATCCTTTTCGGCGCTTGGAGTAAACATTTTGAGCCTGCTCATATTTTCGCTCCCAAAGCCTTTGGGCGCAGCCGTTAATTTAATTTTATCGCCGGCAACTATCCTGGTATATATAACAGCCGGAGTATTATCGTTTGTATTAACCCTGTTATACAAAGGGTCTTTAACAACGGATTTGCGCAGTAAACCGTTTATATAACCTCTTGAAACGCCTATATTGACAGCATCCTCAAAAGCTTTGCCGGTTATATGCGCATCCTGCCCTATTTCGGCAAAAATAACAGCCATACCGGTATCCTGGCAAATCGGGATATTAAGCTCCCTCGCAGCGGATATATTTGATTTCAAATCATTCAAAACGGATTCTGCGGTTTGATTGTTTTCACACTTTTCGGCGCATGAAATGCACTCAACTAAATCAGACGGTAAGATTTTATTTGCTTTAATAACCAGTTCTTCAACCGCGTCCGAAACGGCGCTTGAATTTATTTCCCTCATTTTTACTTCCTTTTCATCAAGAAAACAAGCCGAGAAAATTCTCGGCCCGATATAACAATTAATTGCTTCCTGCTATATCATAGAAAACAATTTCATCAGACTTAACATAGCCCCTTTCGCGGGCTTTCTGCTCAATATAGGCATCCTTATCATCAGAATCAAGAATTGCCTCAAGAGCGGCATTTTCATCCTGCCGGGCGCTTAACTGAGAAGAATAAGCAGCTTCTTCCTTTTTGAGCCTGTTTATATCCGCCGTTTGTGAAACAACGGTAGCGCCGCAACCGAAAAAAAACGCCAAAAGCAAAACCGCCGCCGCTGTAAAACGAATTTTTTTATTTTGTTTTAACTTCAGAAAAAGCGCTTTCATTTTTTTACACCTGATTTTTTATCCGCCTTTGTTTTTCCTCGTGCTGATTTTGCTGATTTTTTGCGGATTTTTTCCTTTTATCCGTTTTTACGGATTTTTTAAGTGGATTGAATTTAATAAAAACATTATAATACAGGCGCTTTAGTAATTGCAATACTTTTTTAAACTTTTAACACCTTTTTTAATATATTTCTTAAAAACAGCGCAATTTTTTTTGGAAGCGTTTTGTGAGCCTGAATACAGTAAATAAATACAAAACAAACCCAATGAAAAAAGGTGCAAAGTATATCCACCTTACAGAGCCGTTATTATACCCCAAAAGCATCACAAAAAAACTATTGAATAA
>JAJBVR010000045.1:0-2168 GCA_020859725.1 Clostridiales bacterium
ATTTTAAAACTAATATCGACATAAAACAATTTGAATTGATATTATTAAATAATTTTAAAAATAATTTTTGCATATTCATTGTTTTTCGCGGACAAGTGTGAAATGTAATCACATTAACATTAATAATGTATATAATAAAAGCTTTCTAATTTTCAAACTGTACTACTTACAATAGTACAGCAACAAGGTAAATGTACCACATAAGTTTTGCAAAGTCAACACAGATAAAGCGTTTTATAAAAATATTTTATTTTCTTAATTTTTAAAAGGGAAAAATAAAAGCCGAGCCGTAAAAACAGCTCAGCTTTGCAATAATTATATTTTATTTTTCAAGATTTTCTTTAACGGTTTTAAGCTCGTCTTCAAGCTCCTGCGGAAGCGCGTCGCCGAATTTGGCGTAAAGCTCTTCAACGCCTTTAAGTTCTTCTTCCCATGCAGCCTTGTCAACATCAAGAATGCTTTCAAGCTGCTCTTTAGTCATATCAAGTCCGTCAAGATTAATATCATCCGCCTTTGGAAGATAGCCAATAGCTGTTTCAACAGCGTCAACCTTGCCTTCACAGCGGTCAATAATCCAGTCAAGAACACGAAGGTTATCGCCGAATCCGGGCCAAATAAAGTTGCCGTCGTCATCCTTGCGGAACCAGTTAACATTAAAGATTTTAGGAGCTTTATCGGTGTCAAGAGTTTTGCCAATTTCAATCCAGTGCTTCCAGTAATCTCCCATATTGTAGCCGCAGAAAGGAAGCATTGCCATTGGATCGCGGCGAACAACGCCTACCGCGCCGATTGCTGCCGCTGTTGTTTCCGAGCCCATAATTGAGCCTACAAACACACCGTGATTCCAATCCTTTGACTGATATACAAGCGGAGTGAGCTTAGCGCGTCTGCCGCCGAATACGAAAGCTGAAATCGGAACGCCCTGCGGATTTTCAAATTCCGGTGAAATGCATGGGCAGTTAACTGCGGGAGCGGTAAATCTTGAGTTTGGATGAGCGCCCTTTTCAGTTGATTCCTTGCAGTTCCACGGATTGCCTTTCCAGTCTATAGCGTTAGTAGGCGGGTTTTTATCCAAACCTTCCCACCAAACAGTGTTGTTATCAAGGTTAAGGCAAACATTGGTGAAGATAGTGCCTTTCTTTGTTGCGGCAAGAGCGTTTGGATTTGATTTTTCATTTGTTCCGGGAGCAACTCCGAAGAAGCCGTTTTCCGGGTTAATTGCATAAAGGCGTCCGTCGGGGCCTTTCCTTATCCACGCTATATCATCGCCTACGCACCAAATTTTATATCCTTTCCTTTGATAGCCTTCAGGCGGAATAAGCATTGCAAGGTTTGTTTTTCCGCATGCACTCGGGAAAGCGGCGCAGATATATTTGATTTCTCCGTTTGGCTTTTGAAGACCGAGGATGAGCATATGCTCCGCCTGCCACATTTCTTTTTTACCAAGGTAGGAGGCTATGCGAAGCGCAAAGCACTTTTTACCAAGGAGCACATTGCCGCCGTAAGCGGAGTTAACGGAAATAATTGTGTTGTCCTCCGGGAATTGGCATATCCATCTTTTTTCATGGTCTACATTGCATTTGCAGTGCACACCGCGAACCCAGTCGTTTGAATCTCCGAGAGCGTCAAGCACCTTTTTGCCGACTCTTGCCATTATATTCATATTAAGAACAACATAGATTGAATCTGTAATTTCAATTCCTATTTTTGAAAACGGAGAACCCACAGGGCCCATTGAATAAGGAATGATATACATTGTGCGGCCCTCATATGAACCCCTTGCAATGTCATAAAGCATTTTATACGCCTTTGATGGCTCCATCCAGTGGTTGGTAGGGCCGGCGTCCTTTTCTTCTCTTGAGCAAATCAAAGTTCTGTCTTCAACTCGGGCAACGTCGTTAACCGCTGTTCTGTGAAGATAGCAGTCGGGAAGAAGTTCTTCATTAAGTTTGATCATTTCGCCTGTTTCAACAGCCTCTGCCTTAAGAGCGGCAATCTGCTCGGCAGAGCCGTCAATCCACATAATCTTTGATGGCTTTAATAATTCAACTTTTTCGTCAAGCCACGCAAGGAGTGATGGATTTTTAGTAAGATTTGTTTCCATATTTATTCTCCTTTAAAAATAAAATACGTATTGTGATAAAAATATTGGCAGTTACTCAATTTTT
>JAJBVR010000045.1:2178-3493 GCA_020859725.1 Clostridiales bacterium
ATCAATTTTTACCAATATTTATATATCAAATTTTTTAAAAAATTCAATAGTCATATTGTCTAATCTGACTAAAATTTAACAATATCTATTGGCATTGTTGCATAAGCGTTTAGGTTTGAACCCGCCCTTGTTCCGGCAAGATATTCATAATATCCCTGCGCCGCCACCATAGCGGCATTGTCGCCGCAGTATTTAAGCAGAGGAAGCTGCAAATCCCATCCGTGCCTTTTGCACATTTTTTCACTTTCGCTTCTTAAAAGCGAATTTGCTGAAACCCCGCCCGCAAGCACAATTTTATTATAACCGAAATCAAGCGCGGCTTTCTCCAAATTTGAAATCAGGCAAAAAACAACGCTTTTCTGAAAAGAAGCCGCCAAATCCGCCGTTCTGATTTCCGTGCCTTTTTGCTGTGAATTATGCACGGTATTAATAATCGCCGTTTTAAGCCCGCTGAATGAAAAATCATAGGGCGCTCCGTCAACTTTTGGGTGCGGAAAGTCAAATGCATTCGGATTTCCGCTTGGGCTTATTTTATCTATGCTTATTCCGCCGGGGTACGGAAGTCCCATAGCGCGGCCCGCTTTGTCAAGCGCTTCTCCTGCGGCGTCGTCACGGGTTTTTCCTATCACCTTATAATCAGTATATCCGTTTACCGCTGCTATATGCGAATGTCCTCCGCTTACAACAAGGCACAGAAACGGCGGCTCAATGCTGCTTGAAAGATAGTTTGCCGCTATGTGCGAGCGCAGATGATGAACGGGCACAAGCGGCTTTTTTGCCGAAACGGCAAGACCCTTTGCAAAGTTAACGCCCACAAGAAGAGAACCTATTAATCCCGGCGCAAAGGTAACGGCTATTGCGCCTATGTCATTTATTGAGCATTCAGCCTGTGAAAGCGCTTCGCTTACAACGGCGCTTATTGATTCCGCGTGCCTGCGTGAAGCAATTTCGGGCACAACCCCGCCGTAAAGCTTTTGCTCTTCAAGTGAGGACGCTATTATATTTGATTTAACGCATCTGCCGTTTTCAACCACGGCGGCGGCAGTTTCATCACAGGATGATTCTATTCCCAGTATTTTCATTTTAATCACCACAGCCTTTCAGCCTGCAAAGATTTCACTAAAAACCATCAGCATCATGCCTGCAGCCCGGCAAGAAAATCGATGATTACAGCATTTCAAAATTATGCCCCGGAAAATTCTGAGGGCAATATAAAATATAATAGGTATAGTGTGATTTTTCGCAATATACCTTGGTTTTAAGCTGGTGAATATACAATGTAAGTGCAACAGTCAAAAAGACGAAAAAGAATGAC
>JAJBVR010000009.1 GCA_020859725.1 Clostridiales bacterium
CAATTTTGGCAAATCTTGTTTATATGTTTACGGACTCGGCTCCTGTTACAAAAACGTCTGGTATAAATGTTGTTTATAGCTTTATACAAGATATTTTCAATGTTATATTAGGCGCGCGCGACAGCTCGGACGCTTTCGGAGACTTTATTCCGGATAATGATGGAACTCAGCCTATAACCGATTTGCTTCAGAACAGCGTTATTTCGGGAGGAAGCGTTAAACCTTCGGACAGCTGTAAATATAATGCAAGCAACAATGCGGGTCTGACTGGCACGCTCTTTGGCAGAATTGCGGAAAATTCGCTTGCCGGCGAGCGCTACACTAAAAATTCAAGAACAATAACGGATACTGTTTTGCCCGGAGTATCATATTTGATAACGGCCGTAAACAGCTTTGTTCCAAGCTTTATTCCGCAGCTTTTACAGCATACGTTCTCTTCTCCCACGGCGGAATTTTCACCTCAGTCTATAGAGAGCTTTACTCTTGGCTCTGATAACTTAAGCGGGAAAACAACATTGGATATAACCAATAAATCCACAGGATTGAACCGCGCTTATCTTGAAAACGGCGAAATTAAGCAGACGAGCCGATATTTCATTAAGGTTAACAGCGTTACAATGGATGATTCATCAATCAGTGTGAACGCTTCTTCTGCGGGTATTATTGCAGGCGGCGAAACAGCTTCACTTTCGGTAAGCGGTTCTCCGTCAACGGCGGGCATTAAAACCGCCACCATCAATTATGATATTGTTGATAAAAACGGCGACGCCTTTACTAATAGCGACGGCAGTGAAATTTCTTCATTTAAAAATCAAACCTTTGATGCGTATCTGTATATTACAAATGAGGTTGATTGGTATACTGTCACTTATACAAGAAGTGACAGCGGTCTTGCGATGTTTGATGCTGCCTATGAAATTGACGATGAAAGCCAAAGTATGAACTACAGTTCAAGCACAGGGCTTTCAAGCTATGTTGCAACAAAAACAAGCGCCGGCACCGGAAAAAACAGCAAACTCAACGTTCTTTATCCGGCTCAGATTATCATTGATTCATCCGATACGGATACATGGAGCAATATAACAATGCGTGTCCGCAACACAGGAAACATTCTTCAAGGAAGCCAAAATATGGACAGTCCGTATTTGTATGATCCTACCTATACCGGCAACGGAGATGCTATAACCGGCTCTGCAATTGCAGCCACCGATTCTGAAGGCAATCTTATTAATTATATGCAAACGGATTACTATATTAATGCAAACGGCGGCTTCTGGATTCAGGAAGACCAGTTGGATTCAAACGGCGTTTATACTGATACAGATGGAAATCAGTATGTGCCAACTGATACGCGCCCGCATGTTGTTTATACAAAAGAACAGTGTGAAAGCGGTCAGGCTCAGTATGTAAGCGGTTATCATCTTGTTACGGATGATAATGGAAACGTTCAGTATGCAACCATTTCGTATGATTGGGAATTAAACGGAGTTATCTCCTGGGGCACTCCTATTAACGGCGTTTATATTGCACTTAACAACGGAAATGATAATTATATTTCAATTAGTTATAATAAATCGTCATATTTCAAATGGCTTATGTGCTATGATTCGGAAATACCGAGCGGTGATTATACAGTTAATGTAGGCGTTGGCAATGATTCGGGTCACACCGGATTTCAGATTGATATTAAAATCAGAAATACTGATGAAAAATCAACGCTTGAATCCGAGATTAGCAGCGGTAACCAGTTCATTTCAAATTATGCGGCGTCCGACTTAAGTGATTACTCAAACGGAAGCTCCGCAGCGTACAGCAGCATTCAAAACGCTATTAAAAACGCTTTGAGAATTTACGGAACTCCGCTTTCGCTGTCTTCTGTGGACAGCTTTGCATATTCATCAAAATATCAAAATTACGCGGCAACAAGCACGACTAGCGTTGAATACGGCGATCCCGCGTACACTCAGGTTACCTCTTCATATGCTGATTTCCCGTCTTCTGAAGTAAGATATGCTTCAAATGTTAATGAATTTGGGGAAACAACCGGGGAAACCTATTACTATGCAGATGAAAACTGCACTATTCCTTATTACACAAACATCCCTGTAGCGGTTACGTCGTCCTCGTTTGATACATCAAAATATGTTTATCGTGACGCAGACGGCAAAATCGCAACTTCATATAAGGACGGCCTTACGGCTTACGTTAAGAACGCCGCCGAATATGAATACGCTTGGGATACTACAACATATGATGCGCCTTATTACGGCGCCACAGATGTTGCTACTGGCAATTATTACGCAATTCAGTTTGTTTACAGAAATGCAAGCGGAGTTAAGGTTGCGTCGTATGATGACTGGGCGTATAAGCTTCCTGAACAGGTAAGTTCGGCTATTCCCAACACTCCGGGAACGGAAAATCGAAGCGGATACCAGATGGAATCCGATACTATCAACTATCTGATTTACGAGGCAAATAAATTAATTAATTCCAATGCAGCTTTAAGAATTGTTGAAGAAGTAAGTAATGACAGGGCAAACCTCAATGAAAATAATTTTGATAAGGTAACTTATCAGCTTATGGTTAATGTGGCTAAAAGCGCCGAGTCATTGATTTCTTCCTCTTATGAAAGCAAATTTGTAAGAATAACAACAGATTCGGAGGAATATTCCGTTGCCGAAACTTATGATTTCTATCTTGCTTCGGAGGATATCAACAAATCCGAACCTATCGCAACAACCACTTATCCGCTGTTTATTTCAAATCTTCGTGCGGGTGAGTATGAAGCTCAAGGCCTCAGCGCTTCTGCTACAACATCTGATTTTGTATTTGGCTATACAGCTCCTGTTACGGATGCTGACGGAAATATCGATTATCAGTATGCCACAACTGCTTCGGGTCTTACAATTTCAGAAGCTATCAGAACTTATAATTTCTATAAATCTCTTGTAATTCACCGCGGTTATGAAGATAATAATCTTGCGCTTGCACAGGAAATCCTTTGCGCTACCGGCGATACATTTGATTACGGATATGATAAGACCGGCCTTGTTAACCATATTTTCGGCAAATTTGATTCTACTGTTGCCGATTATGATGAAAGCGGAAATGTTGTAAGCGGCTCCGATTCGGTAACATTCACTGATTCCGCTATGACGCCTAAATACGGCACACTCAGCAACGGTTTACTTCAAAACGTTGCTGAAAACGGCAAACAGATTTACACAACCGAATCATGGAACAATTATATCAGATTCCTTGCACAGGCTATTAATATCAGCAATAATGCCGAAACTATGAATGGTTATTCACAGGGCTTTTATGATTCAAGCGCCGATTATAAGATTGAAGTTACGGATGTAAACACCGTTCGCACAAATCTTATGATTGCGGAAAATGAACTTACACCTTACGTTCCGGAAGTAACCGTTATCTATTATACTTATGCAAGCGGTAAAGTTGTCGAAACAACAGACGGAAGTACTCCGGCAA
>JAJBVR010000197.1 GCA_020859725.1 Clostridiales bacterium
GGTATTAGGAATTTTTATGATTATTTTTCCTGCGATAGATATAATGGGAGGAAAACCCGTTCGTTTGTATAAAGGAGATTTTTCAACTGCGCACCGTGTTGCAGATGATGTTGTTGAAACAGCAAAAAGCTTTGAAAGCTGCGGAGCCGAATGGGTTCATATGGTTGATTTGGACGGCTCTTTGAAAAAAAAACCTGTTAACAGCGATGTTTTTATAAAAGTTGCGTCCCAAACTTCTCTTAAAGTTGAAATCGGCGGCGGAATAAGAAAAATTTCAGATATTAATTATTATTTTGAGCATGGTGTTTCAAGAGTTATACTCGGTTCCGCCGCTTTAAAAAATCCAAAATTAGTTGAACAGGCAGTTAAAGAATTCGGCGCGTCCATAGCAGTCGGTATAGACGCCGAAAACGGTTTTGCTGCGGCAGAGGGATGGACGGAAAATTCCGGAATTTACTTTACTGACATTGCAAAAAAAATGGAATCAATCGGAGTTGAAACAATAATTTATACAGATATTTCAAAGGACGGCACCTTGAGCGGACCTAATCTGAAACAGCTTATGCAAATAAATAATGCGGTATCCTGTAATATAATTGCGTCCGGCGGAGTAACGGATATTAATGATATTTTAAAGCTTAAAAACGCGAATCTTTACGGGGCAATATGCGGAAAAAGTATATACAGCGGTTCCATTAATTTAAGGGAAGCCGTTGAAATCTGCAAAGAATAAGGAGCAAAGCTTGTGAACATTGATAAATATTTTGAAAAATCAGAATTAATTCCCGCTGTTGTTCAGGAAAACGCAACGGGAGAAGTTCTTATGCTTGCTTATATGAACAAAGAATCACTTTTAAAAACGCTTGAAACAGGCTATACCTGGTTTTGGTCCAGAAGCAGGCGGGAGCTTTGGAATAAGGGAGCTACAAGCGGTCATTTTCAAAAGGTTGTTTCCGTAAGCGGTGATTGTGATAATGATACGCTTCTTATAAAGGTTATTCAAAGCGGGGCGGCCTGCCATACAGGAAATCACAGCTGCTTTTTTAATAAAATCAAGGATTTTGAATAATTGAAATATTGTTTTAAGGAGTATGTAATTAATTATGAATTTGATTGAAAATGAATATCAGGTTATAATAGACAGAAAAAATGAAAAAGCACAGGGCTCTTATACAGCGTATCTTTTTGAACAGGGATTGGATAAAATCCTGAAAAAAGTAGGCGAAGAATGCACCGAAACCGTTATAGCCGCTAAAAATAATAATAATGAAGAAACGGTTTGCGAAATAACCGATTTGATTTATCATGTTTTGGTTATGATGGCATATCAGGGCATCACAACAGAAGATGTGGCGGAGGAGCTTAAGAAAAGAGCTGCAAAAAGAGGCAATTTAAAAAAGTTTCATCAGGTGGATAAAAATTCGTAATGATACATAAAAAATGGATAATAGCAGATGCGGATAAAGAAAAAGCTTCTGAAATAAGTGAAAAATTTAATATAGATCCGTTTGTTGCTTTTCTTCTGGTTTCAAGAGGCATAAGTGATGAACTTGCGGTTTCTGATTTTCTTTCTTCGTCTGTTAAATTATCAGACCCATTTGCTCTTGCAGATATGGATAAAGCGGTGGAACGAATTGAACAGGCTGTTGATTTTTCCGAAAAAATAACAATTTACGGCGATTATGACTGTGACGGGGTTACATCAACGGCACTTTTATATTCGTTTTTAAAAAATATGGGCGCGGATGTTGATTATTATATACCGTCAAGAGAATCAGAGGGATACGGTTTGAATAATTCGGCTGTTAAGGCGTTGGCGGAAAACGGAACAAAACTTATTGTAACGGTTGATAACGGGGTTTCCGCTTTTGAGGAAGCAGAATATATTTACTCTTTGGGAATGCAGCTGATTATAACAGACCATCATCAAATGTCAGATAAACTTCCCAAAGCGGAGGCAGTGGTAAATCCTCACAGAGAGGATAATGATGCCTGCTTTAAAGATTTGGCAGGAGTTGGGGTTGCGCTTAAGCTTGCGTGCGCGGTTTACGGAGACACCGATTATGTGCTTGAGCAATATTCTGATTTCGCCGCTATAGGAACAATTGCGGATATGGTGCCGCTTATCGGCGAAAACAGATGCCTTGCAAAAGCGGGAATCAATATGATAAACAGCGGTGAAAAGCCCGGAATCAAAGCGCTTAAAGCTGTGTGCGGATACGGAGAAAAGAATATTTCTTCTTCTGAAATTTCTTTTTCCCTGTGCCCAAGAATAAATGCAACAGGCAGAATAAAAAACGCCGCCGAAAGCGTTGAAATTCTTTTGTGCGGCAACTATGAGGACGCCGTTTTAAAAGCTGAGAAGCTTGATTTGAATAATTCAAACCGCCGTGAAATTGAAAATGAAATTTTGGAAGATGTAAAAATTAAGATAAGTGAAAATCCTTTAATTGCTTTAAACAGGGTTATTGTTGTAAGCGGAAATAATTATAATCAGGGAGTTGTAGGCATTGTTGCGTCACATATTCTTGAAATTTTTGGAAAGCCCGTAATTATTATAGGTGTTGATGATAATGGAAATGCAAGGGGTTCCGCGAGAAGCGTTGACGGATTTAATATATACAATGCGGTAAGCGCCTGCTCTGATTTGCTTATTCATTTCGGCGGGCATCCAAAAGCGGCCGGTTTGTCTTTAGACGCCGGGAATATTGATTTATTCAGACAAAAAATTAACGAATATGCCGTCAATCAATATCCGGTTATGCCTGTTCAATGCATTAAACTTGATTTTAAACTTTCGCCTTTTTATTTGGATTTGGAGCTGGCAGAAAATTTGGAGATTCTTGAGCCTTACGGGGAATGCAATAAAAAAGCTGTATTTGCCCTTGTTGGTCTAAATATATTAAATATAATTCCTATGGGTGAGGGAAAGCATATTAGAATTGAATGTGAAAAAAAAGGGAAAAAACTAAGAATTGTTAAATTCAGAACCTCTGCTGATGAATTTCCGTTTGTACGCGGCGATAAAATAGACGCTGCGGTTAAAATCAGCATTAATCCGTATAACGGTAAAAACTATTTATCCGTTCAGGCTGTGGATATTCGTAAAAACGGGATAGACGATGATAAATATTTTTCTGAAAAATCCGATTATGAATTGTTTTCTTTAAATATGAATAACAGTGAAAGTGTTTTCCCAAATAGGGAAATTTGTTCTTTGGTATATAAAACCATAAGAAAAAATTCACAAAGAAAAATGACGCGTGAGGATTTGTATTTCTTTCTTTCCGGAATTACGTATGGTCAAATGATGTTTTCGCTTGACGCATTTGAAGAATGCGGCCTTATTTCGGAGGAAAACGGCATAATAAAGCTGGTTGATGTTAAAAATAAAGTTGATTTAATGAATTCAAATGTAATGAAATATTAGAAAGGAAGGCTTAATATTGGCTTATTTTGATGATGGATTTGCTGCTTTTAATGAAAAAATAA
>JAJBVR010000183.1 GCA_020859725.1 Clostridiales bacterium
CGCCCAGCTATGATTTAATGAATTCCGTTTCTGTTTGCGCTGAATTTCTTAAAGAAGAAAAAAGTAAATTTTACTCTTTATGCAATATGCTGAATGAATTTTACGGCATTAAATTAAATAATTTAAAATTAATAACGAGCGATGATAAAAGCAAAATTATAATATCGTGCGCCGATACCGACATAAGCGCCGAAAACCTTGCCGGATTGCTCAGAGATAAATATGATATTGAGTCTGAACTGCAAAGCATAAATTATGTGCTTCTAATCGCTTCGGTAGGAGATACAAAAAACGCTTTTGGAAAATTAGCCCTTGCTCTTAAGGAAATTGATAAATCCGCTTTACCGTCTGTATCAAAACCGTTTGAAAAACCCGTCCCCATTTGCGGCTGTTCTGCCATTGTATATCCTAAAAATGTAAAAAAAACCTCTTTTGAAAACTGCGCCGGAAAAATAAGCGGAGAATTTATTTACGCTTATCCGCCTGACATTCCGCTTGTAACACCAAATCAAATTATTACCCCGGAAATACACGAATGTATTAAAAAAATGATTTTGTGCGGAATAAATTTAATAAGTGACAGCAATTTACTTCCATCCTTTATATTGACAAAAGATGATTAATAATATAAAATATAAGCAAATATTTGAAACGAGGTAATAGTATGAAAAGAATAAATACTTTAAGTTCCCGCAATCTTTGCGAATCCGCTGAAAAGGGCGGCTGCGGTGAATGCCAGACTTCATGCCAGTCTGCAAGCAAAACTTCCTGTTCGGTTGCGAATCAGAAATGCGAGCAGCTTAAGAAGTAATGAGTTTTTATTATATTCGGCGGTATGCTCTACCGCCGTTTTTCTTTGGAGATAAAAATGATTCATGCATATAAAATGAACGGCTATAATATTATAATTGATCAAAACAGCGGGTGTGTTCACTCTGTTGATGAGGTGGCTTATGATATTATTACGCGGTTTGAAAACAATTCAGCAGACGAAATAAAAAAATATATACTAAATAAATATAAGGGCAGAAATGACGTTTGTGAAAAAGAAGTTGACGAATGCCTTGACGATATTAACTCGCTTATTAAAGACGGCAAATTATTTGCAAAGGATATTTTTGAACAAACTGCCTCTAAATTTAAAAACCAACAAAGTGTTTTAAAAGCAATTTGCCTGCATGTGGCGCACGACTGCAACCTTGCCTGCAAATACTGTTTTGCGGGAGAGGGCGAATATTCCGGCCCGAAAGGGCTTATGAGCTTTGAAACCGGAAAGCGCGCTCTTGATTTTCTTGTTGAGCAAAGCGGAACAAGAAAAAATCTGGAAGTTGATTTTTTCGGCGGAGAACCTCTTCTTAACTGGGATGTTTGCAAAAAGCTTGTTGAATACGGAAGAAGCAAAGAAAAGGAATGCAAAAAAAACTTTAGGTTTACTTTAACCACAAACGGACTTTTAATTAATGACGATGTAATTAACTTTTGCAACAAAGAGATGGGAAATGTTGTGCTTTCGCTTGACGGAAGAAAAGAAACGCATGACAGGCTCAGAACTTTTAAAAGCGGAAAAGGTTCTTACGATTTAGCAGTTGATAAATTCAAAAAATTTGCCGATTCAAGGAATCAGAAAAACTATTATATGCGCGGCACATATACGCATTTTAACACTGATTTTTCAAAGGATATTTTACATATGGCTGATTTGGGATTTAAAGAATTATCCATTGAGCCTGCTGTATCCGACCCGAAAGAGCCATATGCGCTTCAAAACGCTGATTTACCCGTCTTGAAAGAGCAATATGAAATTTTGGCCTCTGAAATGCTTAAGAGATACAGAAACGGAAACGGATTTACATTTTATCACTATATGATAGATTTAAATTCAGGGCCCTGCATTGTTAAACGAATTTCCGGATGCGGTGTGGGCGCCGAATATATGGCGGTTACACCGAGCGGAGATTTATATCCGTGCCATCAATTTGTGGGTGACGGCAAATTTAAACTCGGAGACATTTGGAACGGAATAAACAACAAAGAAATACTTATGAAATTCGGCGAGTGCAATATCTACTCTCACAAAGAATGCAAAAACTGCTTTGCAAAGCTGTATTGCAGCGGCGGATGCGCGGCGAATGCATACCACACAACCGGAAGCGTTAACGGAATTTATGAATTCGGATGTGAGCTTCACAAAAAGAGAATAGAATGCGCTATTATGCTTAAAGTGGCAGAGGCCGAAGAAAGCTTAAATATTGAATATTAAAATAACGCGGAACGTTTTAAAATAATAAAAATTTATATTTGCGTTATAATAAAAATGAGGTGTATTTATGAATAACAACGAGTTATACAAAGGCAAATTAATGAGCGCCGAACAGGCAATCAAACTTATTAAAGACGGTGACCGAATCGTTACTGAATTCGGATGCGGAGAACCGCTGGGAATTGAAAAAGCGCTGGAAGAGCACTATCTTGACTACAATGACATTCAAATAACCAATATGCTTATTTTGGGTGATACTCCTTGGGTTCGAGATGAAATGAAAGGGCATATTTCATACAATTCTTTTTTTGCCTCAGGTTCAAACAGAAATGCCATTTCATGCGGAATTGCTGATTTTACAACAAGCCACTTCTACGAAATCCCCTCTGTGCTTAAAAATGTGATTAAACCACGTGTTGCAATATATTCCGTTTGCCCGCCTGACGAAGACGGATACGTTTCTTTGGGAACAAATGTTGATTATATTGACAGCACCCTTTCATACTGTGAAGTTAAAATAGCACAGGTTAATAAATTTGTGCCCAGATCCTGCGGAAAAGCAAAAAAACATATATCGGAATTTGACTGTTTTGTTGAAATAGATATGCCGCTTCCGGAAGTTCCGTCCGCTCCGCTCAGCGATGTTGAAATAGCAATAGGCAAAAACTGCGCTTCACTTATAAATGACGGCGACTGCCTTCAGCTTGGAATAGGCGGGATTCCCAATGCGATTTGCGAAGAGCTTAAAACAAAAAAAGATTTGGGCCTTCATTCCGAAATGGTAAGCGACGGTGTTGTTGACCTGCTTAAAAGCGGAGTAATAAACAACAAATATAAAAACACAAACAAGGGTAAAACAATATTGGGATTTGTTTTCGGCACAAGAAAGTTATTTGATTATATGGATAATAATCCGGATATTGAAATGCACCCCATTGAATATGTCAACTACCCTCCGGAAATTGCCAAGATTGATAATTTTGTATCTATAAATTCATGCATTCAGGTTGATCTGCAGGGGCAGGTTGTGGCTGATACAATCGGCCTTAAGCAATTTTCGGGAGTCGGCGGTCAGGTCGATTTTGTAAGAGGAGCAACAATGAGTAAAGGCGGAAGATCTATTATTGCAATGCCGTCTACAACCAAAAATGACACTATTTCAAAAATCGTGCCCACAATTACCGAAAATTCCGCTGTTACAACAACAAGAAATGATGTTAAT
>JAJBVR010000104.1 GCA_020859725.1 Clostridiales bacterium
ATATAATATTGTTTTATACCAAAAAAGGAATTAGACCAATTATATATGAATCCGTATCTGAAGAGGGATACTTTGAAGAAATTAAAACTGAGCTTTCAGATAATGATTTTGAATGCCGAACCGAATTACAAAAATATATGATTTTATCAGAAAAAAGCATAATCGAACCTAATTCAGAAGTTATTATTAAAAAGGTGTCTGAATGGAACGATGAATATGGGAAGGAGATATTTGAAAAAGCAGGCGAACCATGGGAAATTAATGTAGTAAAAAATGCATTGAGAAATAAAAATACATTATTCTTTGTTGCTTTTTATAAGGGAATTCCTGTTGGAATGACGCGTTGCCATGTTACAAACGGCATATGCAGAGTGGATTATGTGCTTGTTTCAAAAGAATATAGGAACATAGGCGTAGCACGTACGTTAATAAACAGCCTTGTAGAATATTGTATTATAAATCAAATAGAAAATTGTTATTTGTGGCCTGATGGAGATACAGCTGAAAAGATTTATTATGAGGCAGGATTTCGCTATACAGTAATAAAACAAGCCGGGCGTGCAATATATAAAAGGTATTAATCCACTGATTAATACATATAACACACAAAACCTTTTCCATCATCTCCCGTCTATAACGATTGTAGTGGATTAAAGTTTAAAATAATCAGACATAACCGGGAAATCACTTTCATCATATCTAAATTTTGCAGTTTCTCCGATTATTCATCTTTTAACATATCCATGAACTCTTTGTGTTGCTCATAAAGAGCCTGAGACTCCCTTTCGTTCTCTTTACTTTTCTGTTGTATTTTAAATTTCTCTAAGGAATCAAACACCTTATGAAAAACCATTTGATTTGGGTAATATCGGTAATCTGCAAATACGCTGATACCTGATTGATAAAAATACTCTAAAATCGCCGCCGCACAGGCTGCACTTCGGCTTTGACCATACTCACATTGACAAATGATGTCCAATCCGACGTTTTTTGCTTCATAGATGAATTTTGCCAGCTCGTCCGATTCAGGAAGGTAAGTGTTATAGGTCAATCCGTAGTCTGCTAAAATATCAAGGTCTATATCATGCACCCCTATCTGAAACACACGCTTACATTTACCGGAATAATCAATAGGAGAATAGTCTTTCGGCGTCCTTTTTGATTTCGGGTCATAAAAGCTGATAACTGCAACATTTTCTGGTAAGCCCTTACTTAACAGTTCCTCCATTGCTTTTCTGGAATAAATTTTAACATTCATATTTAATCCTCCAAAATACTCAAATATTTATAAATCGTCGGATATGATAAAGAACACAGCCTTGAAAACTCTTTCTTGTTAATCTCACCATTTTTGTATTTGGGATAGTGTTTATAGAAGGATAGCCGGAATATCATCGGCTGTAACCGCAGGCCTCCCAATTGTCTTTCTCCCAATCTGGCTGAAGTAAATTTTCTGTGAATTTTGCTTCTTCTCTTGTCCACTTTATTGACTATGGTCCATTGTGCACAGTCACGAAGATAGGGGGCAAGTGTATCGTATTCGATATATGATTTATCTTCAATCATTCTTTTTTCGTTTTTACTTACTCTGAAATTTAATATTTCAGTTCGGTTATTTTTGCTTATATTTTTGTTCATCCTTGTTGAATTTATAGGGGTTTGGGCTTATCCCAATGGCTTTGTTTCGCTGCCATTGGACGAGCGTAATACAAAGCCGAAACTCGCAGATACCGAACAGCACTGCTGTTCGATGTGATGTTATTTAACCTGCTTAAAATAATAAACTGCAAAACCGCTGAAAATGGCTTAATATTTATCGTCACAAAAAGCTCATATTTGCTTTTGAGTTTGATTTCGGTTAGTGACTTTCCCGTAACTTAAACTCTCCAAATTTTGCCGGCAGTTTTGCGACAGGGTTTTTATCTTTTTATGATCAGGGTTTTATTATTGTTTGTCATCATTTTATGAACCGGGGGGTGGTTCAAATTTTGCGGACGGTGTAGATATTACTTTGTTGTGCATTATCAAGATATCTTTTTGTTACATCAACATAACCTTTGTCTGTCAGACTTTTTATAGCCTTACGACAAGAATTTTCGCAGATACCACAGTAGTGAGCAATATTAGGTACTGACCAATAACTTTGATTTTTCTTGTCTTTTGCTTTAGTCAAAAACTGTACACCACAAATTCATTTGGTGTAAAACCTTCATCAAATATTTTATTTGGCAATGTGAAATAATTTCCGTTAATGTTATCAACTCTCCTTTCCCAAAATTTATAGATTTCAAATACAAAATGACAAAACAAAAGTCGGGCATTGAAACCTACACATAATTTTACACAGACTACTCCCTTGTGTGAGGTTGCTATGTAAATATGTATTCGTTTCAATGCCCGACTTAATAACCATTATCGTTCATTAAACTTAAAGAATTAGTTTTAACTCTTATCGAGTTAAACTATGAGTAAAAAATAAAATATTCAATTGTAATGTATAATATTGACTTCCTCTGCCAACACTATTTCGTTTAGCGGATATTTTATTCTATGTCAACATTTTCCATATAGAAATTACTGATTTTGCTTTCTGTATTTTGCAGGAGAGATTTTAAACTGTCTGTAAAAAAGCCTATGAAAATAACTGATGTTGTTATATCCGACTCTGGCAGCAACTTCATCAATTGTAAAACTTGTATTTTTCAGTAAAAATTCAGCCTGTGCCAATCGTTTATCCTGCACCAGCTGCGTATATGTTTTGCCTGTTTTTCTCTTAATTTCTTTTGAAAGGCAATTGAAGTCATAATGAAGCATTTCGGCAAGTTCATATAAACTCCCTTTTTTGTAATTCTCTTCTATGTATTGTCACACTTCAATAATAAACTTTTCCTGTTCATCGGAATATGCAAGTCTGTCCGTACAATTCAGCAATTGAAATATAAGCAAACCCATTGTTAACTGACTTGTTTTCAATTTTGCCTGTGTATTATTCATTAATGTATATATAAGGTTTTCGAGAAGATTCTGAATCGGCAGAATATCGGAAACTCTGTAATGTAAATAAGCATTATTTGCATTATTGTTTTTTATATAATCAATAATGAATTTTTTAAGCGGACTTTCTTCATCGCTCATCATAGAAAGCGACTGCTCAAAAAATTCAGGCAGAATGATAAAATTAATGGCAATATCATTTTTTTCGGCGGGCAATACCTCCTGTTTTGCGTTTTGTGTTAAAAGCAAGAGTTCGCTCTCCTGCAGAAGTATTTTTCTGCCATTTATTATATGTGTTGTTGAGCCTGAACACATATATACAATCTCGTTGTAATCGTGCGTATGTTCCGGAAAATGTATAAATCGGGTATGAGGACGCATACTGATAAGTTTGCCCTGAGATAAAAGCTTTTTGCTGTTTATGATGTTCAATGTGTCCTGCATATAAATATTTCGGTTTATTTCCGTTTCACCATTTAAAATA
>JAJBVR010000080.1 GCA_020859725.1 Clostridiales bacterium
CTATTAATTCATACAGAGATTTAACGCTTAGAGCTATTTCTTTTCCCTGGCGCCCGGCAAGCCTTGGCATACTGTTCATCTTAAGATTTAAAACGACTTTTGATATTGAATTTTTATAATAAAATGGCGCTATTACCGCCTTATACTCCGGATTTCGCTTTGAACGAGAGCATATGCACCTGCGTTTTGAGCAACCGCATTTTAAACAGATTGGAGCTGATATTCGCTCTGCATTTAAGCATTCATCACATAAATCCTTATCAAATTCAATTACACTTCCGCAAATCGGGCATCTGTTTGTAAACAATGCAGTTTCGGCAATGGTTTTCAAAAAATTATTCATACCGTCACATACGGCTTAATTGATGAAAAAACCGACTCCCCTGTCCCGCTTATATTTTTAAGTTGATCTACACTTGTGTATCCGCCGATTTCATCTCTGTAGGCCACAATAGCGTTTGCCCGCGCCTCACCGATATTTTCTATCTGCATTAAATCCGATGCGGAGCAAGTGTTTAAATTAACGGGAAAAACAACTGTATTGCTTTCTTCAAAGGTCTTTTCGGAGCTGTCTTCATTTACGGAATTTTTACGCGTATTATTTTTATCAGACGAAAAAGAAGGAGAAGTCAGCTTAGTTTCACTTACAGAAACAGTATAATCATTGCTTATTCTCGGGGAAGAAAGAGCAATGTATATAAAAATGCCTGCAAGGATTAAAAGCGAAACGGCTGTTAAAATTTCAGTTTGCCTCTTACTGCTGCTTTTATCATTGTTTTCCATTTATACACCAATCACAATTAAACACCGTCCGTATCGGTTTCATTTGAATTTTCATCAGATACAGAATCGGAAAACGCATCTTCAATACTTATTTGTTCCGTGTTTTCGGCTATAAATCTTTTCCCGCTGTCGTAGGCACGCTTTTCCAGCCACATCTGCTTATTCATAAGGACCTGGCGCGGTTTACTGCCGTCGGGCGGGCCGATAACGCCGTAGTCTTCTAACTGGTCAATAATTTTTGCTCCTCTTGCATAACCTACAGAAAGCTTTCTCTGCAAAAATGAAGTTGACGCAGATCCGGTTTCAATAACAATTTCGGCAGCTTTTTTAAACAGAGCGTCATAATTTTCATCTGCCGAATCATCTTCAAACGGGCTTGTCTTTTTATCCTGAACAGCCTTTTCTTCTATTTCTTTCTGAATACCTTCGTCATATTCGGATTCCCCCTCATTTTTAACAAAATCGCACAGCTCCTCGACCTCTTCATCACTGATAAAACAACCCTGAACACGAATAGGCTTGCTAGCGCCGATGGGGTTATAAAGCATATCTCCACGGCCGAGTAATTTTTCTGCTCCGCCGGTATCCAAAATAGTTCTTGAATCAACCTGTGATGTGACAGTAAGTGCAATACGAGAAGATATATTTGCTTTAATCAAACCTGTTATTACGTCAACAGACGGACGCTGAGTGGCTATAACAAGATGCATGCCGGCAGCACGCGCCATTTGTGCAAGGCGGCATATGGAATCTTCAACCTCTTTCGGAGCGGCCATCATCAAATCCGCCAGTTCATCAATAAAAACGCATATTTTGGGCATAGGTTCCATATCATCATGCTTTTTAACGTATTTATTATATCCCTCAATATCGCGCACTCCCGTTTCGGAAAATTTGTTATAGCGCTGAAGCATTTCCGAAACCGCCCAGCCGAGTGCACCGGCGGCTTTTCTTGGATCTGTAACAACAGGAACAAGCAAATGAGGGATTCCGGAATATTTTGAAAATTCAACCTGTTTGGGGTCAATCATAAGGAATTTAACCTCGTCGGGTTTAGCTCTGTATAATATGGAAACAATAATTGAATTCATACAAACGGATTTTCCCGAACCGGTTGTGCCGGCGATAAGCAAATGAGGCATTTTTGAAATATCGCAGTAAACACAATTTCCTGCAATATCCTTACCGAGTCCCGCGGATATTTTTGACGACTGCTCGTTAAATTCAGGCGTGTCAATCAATTCCCTCATTGACACAGAATTTTTAACGGTATTCGGAACTTCAATTCCCACCGCCGCTTTTCCCGGAATAGGGGCCTCGATTCTAACGTGAGTAGCCGCAAGATTAAGCGCTATATCATCTGCAAGATTGGTTATTTTTGAAATTCTTATTCCTGCTGCCGGTTTTAGTTCATATCTTGTAACAGTAGGTCCTCTGCTTATATCTGTTATAGATGCGTCCACATTGAATGAATGAAGTGTTTCAATAAGTCTTTGAGCATTGGCTTTCAATTCTCCGCTTATATCCTTTGCAGCCGCTCTCTTTGCCGGCTTAAGCAAAGTTACCGGAGGTATCACATAATCTGCAACCGAAGATTTCATTTGCTCACTGCTGACTTCAAAGGAAGGTGATTTGCCGCTTTTGATTTCTTTTTCACCGCCGGAAGCGTTTTCAACAATTTCATCGATTGATTTTTCTTTGGATTTTTCAGTTTTATTTTTATTTTTTGCGGTTGCGGCATTAATTTCATCTATTATACTTTGAGAAACCTTCATTTCCTCAATCTGAGGTTTATCTGAATTATCAGATTCTGAAACGTCAACCTTATTTGAATTTTTACCCCGCCTTTTACCCTTTCCGCTTTCTCCGGGAGCAACAGGATCAAGGGGCACATCTATTGAAGTCTTTCTTAATTTTCGCTGCTCTATTTTTTCTTCAATGGCGGGCTGAACCTTATCATATGTAACTTTTGCAGGAGCTGCGGCTCCCTTCAAAAATTGAATAATGGTTATTCCGGTTAAGAACATAAAATCAACAAAAATTAAAATTATATTAACAATAACAGCCGGGGCCTTTCCCAGCGTAAGCAACAGCCATCCGAAAACAGCGCCCAAAAGTCCGCCGTTAAATTTATATGCAGCTTCATTATATGAATTTATAACCGCGTCTTTAAACACTTCGCCGCTCTGATGCTGAAATATAAATATGCAGGTTGAAAGCAAAAGCACCATTATTATGCTTTCGACGCTTTTAACCGCAAGCATTCCGGTTTCCTGATCCCTTAAAGAATACAAAACGCTTACAACTATTGTAAGAACCGGAAAAACAACAGCCGCGAATATTCCGAAAAGACCCACATAAATATTGTGAATAAAAAGCCAGGCTCCCTGACCTTTTATCACCGCCAGAAAAAAGAAAATAAGGGATAACGCAAACAGAATAATCCCCGAAATTCTGTTTACCTCACTGCCGGACAATGATTTCTGATGTGAAGAAACAGATTTTTTTACATTTTTAGAATTGCTTTTTTTTGCATTTTTTTTATTTTCCGCCATATGCACACCTTTAATTAATTATAAGTTCCGCCACGCCGATAATAAAAGATATCACGCCGATTCCGTAACAGTAATATGA
>JAJBVR010000212.1 GCA_020859725.1 Clostridiales bacterium
TTTATGAAAAAATAAAGAAAAATAAGCAGTATGACGCCGAAAAAATTAAACAGGCTTATGAGCTTGCAAAGGATGCGCACAAAAATCAAAAGCGCAGGTCCGGCGAGCCTTATATTATGCATCCGGTTGCAGTTGCCGAAATCCTTTTAGGTGTAGGAATGGATAACGAAAGCATTATTGGCGCGCTTCTTCACGATGTTGTGGAGGATACTGATTATAATTTGGATTATATACGCGAGCATTTTGGTGATGATGTTGCGCTTTTGGTAGACGGAGTTACAAAACTCGGTAAAATTTCCCTTTCCACACGCGAAGAGGTTCAGGCGGAAAATATAAGAAAAATGTTTATTGCAATGAATAAGGACGTTCGAGTAATTATTATAAAATTGGCAGACCGCCTTCATAATATGCGCACTTTAAAATATATGCCTGAATATAAGCAAAGGGAAAAAAGCCTTGAAACACTTGAAATTTATGCTCCCATTGCTCACCGCTTAGGTATCAGAGCTTTTAAAGATGAGCTTGAGGATTTGGCTATTTTTTATTTAGACCCTATTGCTTATAAAGAAATTGAAAATTCGCTTTCTATGAAACAGGAGGAGGGCGAGAAATTTTTAAATGATATTAAGCAGCAAATAACTCAAAGAATCACAAAAGTTATGAAAAACGCGAGTATAACCTCGCGTGTTAAATCGGTTCACGGCATATTCAGAAAAGTGTATATAAAAGGCAAGTCCTTTGAAGAAATATATGATATTTATGCGGTAAGAATTATTGTTGATACTATGACAGACTGTTATAACGCTTTGGGAATAGTTCACGATATGTTTAAACCCATACCCGGCAGATTCAAAGATTATATTTCAACTCCAAAGCCAAATATGTATCAGTCTTTGCATACAACCGTGCTTTCCAAGGATGGAATACCGTTTGAAATACAAATACGCACTTGGGATATGCACCGCACAGCGGAATACGGAATTGCCGCTCACTGGAAATATAAACTCGGCAAGGGCGGAAAAGATAAGCTTGATGAAAAGCTTGCCTGGATACACAGAATTGTTGAAACAGGAGAGGAATCCGATACTCCCGAGGATTTGGTAGCGAATATTAAGGGTGATCTTTCTATTGAAGAGGTGTATGTTTTTACTCCTAAAGGCGATATTAAGAGCTTGCCCAATGGTTCAACGGTTATTGATTTTGCTTATTCAATCCATTCGGCGGTGGGCAACAAGATGGTGGGAGCTAAGGTGGACGGTAGAATAGTTCCGCTTGATTATAAAATAAAAACCGGTGAAAGAATAGAAATATTAACATCTAATCAGCAGGGCAAAGGCCCAAGCCGGGACTGGCTTTCTATTGTTAAAACCGGTGAGGCGCGAACCAAAATACGCTCGTGGTTTAAAAAAGAAAAGCGCGAGGAAAATATTGAAGAGAGCAAATCTGCCGTGGAGCGCGAATTACGCAGAAACTTTATTCGTTTAAGCGGAGAAGAATATGAAAAATTCATAAAGCGTATTTCCGAGCGTCAGCATTTCTCAGAGGTTGATGAATTTTATGCCGCTGTCGGTTACGGCGGTATTCAGATAAGCCGCCTTACGCCCGGTATCAAGGATGAATATAACAGGCATTGGAAAGAGCAGGAACATGAAAAGCTGTCTGTTCCGGAACTGATTGTTAAACCTAAAAAAACCGCTTCATCCGGAAACGGAGTTATTGTTGACGGCATTGATAACTGCCTTATTAAAATGGCAAAATGCTGCTCACCGCTTCCGGGCGAGGAAATTGTGGGATTTATAACAAGGGGTCACGGACTTTCAATCCACAAAAGAAGCTGTGTTAATGTTCCTCAGGATTTGGAGCATTGCGCCGAGCCCGAAAGATGGATCAAAGCGCATTGGGATAAAAATGTTAAAATTGAATCAAAATCAACTCTTGATGTTTACGCGATAGATAAAGACGGTTTGGTTTTGGATATTACAAGCACTCTTATGAATATGCATGTTAAAATACATTCTATAAACGCGCGCCCAATTAATGACGGTAATTGCCTTACAACTTTAACCGTTGCAGTAAACAGTAAAGAGCATCTTGATAATATTGTAAGAATTATAAAAAAAGTAGACGGTGTTTATCATATTGAAAGAACGGGGGTTTAACAGGCGCAATGAAAACGGTTATTCAGCGGGTAAGCGGAGCAGAGGTTAAAATTAACGGAATTACCTCCGGTAAATGCGGCAACGGCTTTTTGATTTTTCTTGGTATTATGAAAGGCGATACCACAGATAAGGCGGATAAAATGGCAGATAAAATTGCCAATCTGCGTGTTTTTGAAGATGAAAACGGAAAAATGAATCTTTCTTCTCTTGATATAGGCGCAGAAATACTTGTTGTATCTCAGTTTACCCTGTGTGCGGATTGCTCACACGGGAGGCGGCCGAGTTTTGCCCGCAGTTCTCCTCCGGATGAAGCTAAACCACTTTACGAATACTTCGTTAATCAGCTGCGAAAATTTGATAAGCTGCAGATTGAAACAGGCGTTTTCGGCGCCGATATGCAGGTGTCTCTTCTTAATAACGGTCCTGTAACAATAATTTTAGACAGTGAAGATTTTTAATAATCTTATTTTATGAAAATCATTGTTTTAAGGCTTTTTAATATCTGTATTTTTAAATTTCGCTGAAATATTATGAAATTAATATGATTTAAATTTCGGAAATGAGGTTGGTTAAATGCTTAATATTAAATCTATAGTTTTAGGGGAATTGGGAAATAACTGTTATCTTATAACGGATTCTCAAAGCAAAAAATCCGCTCTTGTGGATTGCACGGATTCATCGCAGAAAATGATTGATTTTATCGGCGATGCCGATTTAGAATATATTCTTCTTACACACGGCCATTTTGACCATATAGGCGGTGTTAAAAGAATTAAGGATAAATACGGAGCAAAGATTGTTATAAGCGAGGAGGATGCTCCTATGCTCTCGTCTCCAAAGCTCAGTCTTGCTGTTTTTTGCGGCGCTTCCCAGGAAAATACCCGGGCTGACATCCTTGTCGGTGAAGGTTCTGAAATTTTTTTGGGAAATACAAAAATAAAAGTTATTTCCACACCCGGTCATACCAAAGGCGGCGTGTGTTATTTAACCGATGAAGCTGTTTTCACAGGTGATACTTTGTTCTTTTGCTCCTGCGGAAGAACGGATTTTCCCGGAGGCTCGGCCGGTGAAATTATGAAAAGTCTGCATCGCTTATCAAAGCTTGATCCAAAATTAAAAGTTTATCCCGGCCATGACAGATTTACAACATTGGCTTTTGAAAAGCAAAATAATCCTTATATGAGATAAAATTATGAATATTATTATTAAAAATCATCCCTTTGAATATGATATAGAAAATAT
>JAJBVR010000076.1 GCA_020859725.1 Clostridiales bacterium
GAAATAAAAGGCAAGTGATTTTACTTGCCTTTTATTTTTACGCATTTTTTAATTTATTTTCCGAATTTAATCTTCCGGACTTTGAAGGATTTCTGAAAATAATAGGCTCCGCATTATTTCTAACCGCATCCTCGGTAATAATAATTTTTTCAACCGATGAATCACCCGGAATGTTAAACATTAAATCGCCTAAAACATTTTCAAGCACACTGCGTAATCCCCTTGCACCGGTTTTTCTTTCAAGGGTTATATCTGCGATAGCTTCAAGAGCATCCTTTTTAAACTCAAGAGATACTCCGTCCATTTCAAAAAGCTTAGTGTATTGCCTGACTATTGAGTTTTTGGGCTCGGTCATTATTTTTATCAAGGCATTCCTGTCTAAATCGTCAAGAACAGTAATAACAGGAATTCTTCCGATTAATTCGGGGATTAAGCCATATTTAACAAGGTCATGCTGAATGGCGCGATGAAGAATTTTTCCATCATCTATTTTTGCCGATTCCACATCCGCTCCAAACCCAAGAGCTTTGGCGCCGATACGTTTTTCGATTATTTTTTCAATTCCGTCAAACGCACCGCCGCAGATAAACAAAATATTTGTAGTATCAATTTGAATAAATTCTTGCTGCGGGTGCTTTCTTCCTCCGCCGGGAGGAACATTTGAAACAGTACCCTCAAGAATTTTCAACAAAGCCTGCTGAACTCCTTCACCGCTTACATCTCTTGTAATTGAGCGGTTTTCGGATTTTCTTGAAATTTTATCAATCTCATCAACATAAATAATTCCGCGCTGCGCTTTTTCAACATCAAAATCTGCAGCCTGAATCAATCTTAACAGTATATTTTCAACATCCTCGCCCACATAGCCGGCTTCCGTCAAAGTGGTGGCATCCGCTATAGCGAAAGGAACATCAAGTATTTTTGCCAAAGTTTGAGCAAGCATGGTTTTGCCTACACCGGTTGGCCCTAAAAGCAAAATATTACTTTTCTGCAATTCAACGTCATTATCTGCATTTGAATAAATACGTTTATAATGGTTATAAACAGCCACCGAAAGCGCTTTTTTCGCTTCATCCTGACCAACAACATATTCATCCAGCTTTTTTTTGATTTCAGCAGGTTTTGGAAGATCACCTGATTTTTTAGATACAGCTTTTACCTGACTCTTTACTGAAGAATCCTCAAGCAAATCATTGCACAGAGCGATACATTCATCACAAATATAAACTCCGGGACCTTCAATAAGCTTATGAACCATAGCTTCGGATCTTCCGCAAAAAGAGCATCTTGCTATTTGGTTTGTTGAAATCGGCGGTAAATCATCTTTTTGCATAAATACCAAACTCCGTTAAAAAATTATCTTTTTTCAATTACCTTGTCTACAAGGCCGTATTCAAGAGCTTCCTGGGCAGAAAGCCAATTGTCTCTTTCAGTATCTCTTGTCAGCTCTTCAACAGTTTTTCCGCAGTTCTCCGCTAAAATTGTATTAAGCTTTTTCTTTGTCCTCAAAATGTGGTTTGCGGCAATTTCAATTTCAGTTGCCTGACCCTGAGTTTGACCAAGAGGCTGATGAATCATAACTTCCGCGTTAGGCAGGCATATTCTTTTGCCTTTTGCGCCGCACGAAAGAAGAAATGCGCCCATTGATGCCGCCATTCCCATACAAATTGTTGACACATCGCATTTAACATACTGCATAGTGTCATAAATAGCCATACCGTCTGTAACAGAACCACCGGGAGAATTAATATAAAGACTTATATCTTTTTCGCTGTCCTTCCCTTCAAGGAAAAGAAGCTGAGCAACAACAAGTGAAGCAGTTTGTGAATTTACTTCATCAGATAAAACAATGATTCTGTCGTTAAGCAAACGAGAGAATATATCCATTGAGCGCTCGCCGTTTCCGGTTTGCTCAATAACATAGGGTACCAATGCCATATTAAATCACTTTCTTTCTTAATTATTCAATAACCGCTGATTCAACAACTAAATCAACAGCTTTGTTTCTTTTAACATCTTCAATAAGATTTTCCGCGGGAATAGCTTTTTTAATTTTTTCAGCATCCATGCCATACTGCTCTCCGAGTTTAGCAGCCTGAGCGTCTGTTTCCTGATCGGTAGCCTCAATATTTTCAGCTTCGATAATCGCGCGCAAAGCAACAGAAACTTTTACCTGCTTTTGAGCGCTTTCCTTAAAGGTTTCTTTAAATGAATCCATATCCTGCCCGATATACTGAAGATATGTATCAAGATTTAATCCCTGAGCCTGAAGTCTGTAAGAATAATCCTGAACCATCTCATCTGTTCTTTTGGTATACATACATTCCGGTATTTCGGCTTCCATATTATCGCAAACCTGTTCAAGAAGCTGATTTTCTATATCGGTTTTTGCTTCTGATTCTTTTCTTTCTGGTATCTGCTTTTTTAAATCCTCTTTCAATTCATCTAAGGTATCAAATTCAGACACATCCTGTGCGAAATCATCATCTAATTCAGGCAGCTCTTTTGATTTGATTTCATGAATAACGCATTTAAACACAGCGTCTTTTCCCGCCAATTCCTGTGCATAATCCTCAGGAAAAGTAACATTAACATCAAATTCCTCATCTATTTTATGGCCGGCGACCTGTTCTTCAAAACCAGGAATAAAGGAACCCGAACCAAGCTCCAAAACAAAGTTTTCGCCTTTGCCTCCATCGAAAGCAACTCCGTCTACAGATCCCTCAAAATCCAAAGTAACGGTATCGCCCATTTCGGAAGCTCTGTCATCCGCAACTACCAGACGTGAATTTCTTTCCTGCATGCTTTTAAGCTCATTTTCAACATCTTCATCGCTTGCTTCAGTAGGAAGCTTTGCAGCTTTAAGCCCTTTATATTCACCAAGCTTTACTTCGGGATAAGTCGTTACTTTCATTTTCATTTCAACACCGTTTTCCTTACTGATTACAGGAACTTCCAAATCAAACGGTGTGTCAACTACTTCAAGCTCAGCCTCTTTAAAAGCGTCTGAAACAACCTGAGGATAAAGTATATCAAGAGCCTCTTCATAAAAAGCGCCCTCGCCATATAATTTTTCTATCATGCCCTGAGGTGCTTTTCCCTTGCGAAAGCCGGGAATTTGAATATTCTTTTTTCCTTTTAAGTATGCCTGCGTACACGCTTTTTTAAAAGTGTCGCTGTCAACGGTAACTTCAATTTCATAAGTATTTGTATTAATTTTGTTTGATGATTTAAGCGCCATTATTAAAAATCTCCTTAAAATAATTTATAAAGCCTGATGATAATCAATAAAACCCGGCAGAATTTCACGGCGGTCTTTAAAATATAAATAACCTGTTTATGCCACTGAATAGGCATTATAACACATCCATATAAGT
>JAJBVR010000002.1 GCA_020859725.1 Clostridiales bacterium
CCCCCGTTGTTCTTTCGCGTTGGAGGTGTATTGCTTTTTTATGGCAATGTTTTAACATCTTATACCAAAATGGAGTTGCCGTTTTTTATTTCTTAACGGAAAATAAAAAAGCGCAGAGCGGATTGCTCTGCGTCGCAGTGGTCTGCCCGAAGGGACTCGAACCCCCAGTCTTCTGAATCGGAATCAGATGCATTAGCCATTGTGCTACGGGCAGATGTTAATGGCATTTATTTATTAATAATTGATTAATTTTTATTTTCCAACGGAAAAAGTATTGTTGTCAATTAAGATTTATGATATAATTAAAAAAATTTTGAATTTAGGATATAGAGGGTAAAAATGATTAATTTAATTCCTAAACCATATTATTTTAAAGAGAAAAAAGGCTTTTATTTTGTGCCGGAGAATGCTAAAATCTATACGGAAATTGAATTGCCGCTTGTTAAAAATATAGGCGGTGAAGATTCGGAAATTAAAATTTTTTCAGATTCTTCACTTGAAAAGGAAACATATTTCCTAAAGGTTGATAAAGACGGAATTTCCGTAAGGGCTTCAGAAAAAGCAGGAGCTTATTATGCGCTGCAAACGCTCAGAATGATTGGCAGATTTGACGAGGGCGAAAGAAATGTTCCGTTTGTTGAAATCAAAGATAAACCGAAATATTCCTGGAGGGGCATCAGTCTTGACGAAGCCCGCCATTTTTTCGGCAAGGAAAATGTTAAAAAGTATATTGATGAGTTGTTCAGGCTGAAGCTGAATGTTTTCCATTGGCATTTAACCGATGACCAGGGCTGGAGAATTGAAATAAAAAAATATCCGCTTTTAACGGAAATCGGTTCTAAGCGTTCATATACTCATTTGGGCGGCTGGGGATGCTGTGATGTTGAAAAAAAAGAATACAGCGGTTTTTATACTCAGGGGGATATTAAGGAAATTGTTGCTTATGCTGCCGAACGCTGTGTTTCAGTGCTGCCGGAAATAGATGTGCCGGCGCATTTTGCCGCCGCTTTGGCGGCTTATCCGCAGCTGGCGTGCAGAAATTTAAAACGGGAAGTTCCCGGATGTATGGGAGATATTCTGTTTAAAAAGCAGCATATAAAAGATTGGAACAGACCCGCGTGTATGGGTAAAAAAGAAAGCATTAATTTTATTTTTGATGTGTATGATGAAGTTTGCAGTTTGTTTCCTTTTGAGTATTTTCACGTTGGCGGAGATGAAGTGCTCGATATGAATGAATGGAAAAATTGCCCGGATTGCCAAAAGGTTATGCGTGAAAACGGCTTTAAAACCGAATTTCAGCTTCAGCAAAAGTTGGAAAATGATTTGTGCGCATTTCTTAAGAAGAAAGGCAAACATATGCTTGCATGGAATGATATTCTTAAAAAAGGCTGCAAAAGCATAGATTCGGATGTGCTTGTGCAGCAGTGGCTTCCGGGGCAGGATAAAAATACCGTTGAATTTGCCGAAAAAGGCGGCAAGGTGCTTATGAGCAATCATAAATCATTTTATTTTGATATGACATATTCGCAGTACCCGCTTAAAAATACATACACTTTTTCACCAAAGCAATACGGAATTAAAAATGAAAAAAGTATTATAGGAGTTGAGGGTGAGGTTGGGACCGAATGGATAAGAAACTTTGATAAGGTTGAATTTATGACCCATCCCAGAATGGAAGCGCTTTCAGAAGTTGCATGGACTGAGGAGGCAGACAGAAATTTCAAAGAATTTTACGCAAGATATAAAAAATACAAAAGCGTATATAATTATATAGGCGTTAATTACGCCGAAAATAAAATATGTATGCCTAAAAACGCGATTAAAAGAGCAAAAGCAGTAAGTAAATTTCATAAAGGAAATCCCGATTATGAATATTGTGAAAATAAAAATTTAAAGGAGCACAAGATATGAAAATTAATGATTTTCCAAGCGCCGTTATTAAAGAAAATGTGGATTATACCGTGAAGGAAATCACAAATGTTATAAAAAAATACGGCCCCCGCGAATCGGGAAATAATGCGTGTTATGACGCAGAAAAGCATATAAAAAAGGAATTGGATCAGTTTTGCGATGAAACTCATTTTGAGGAGTATAAAATGGCTCCGAAGGCTTTTCTACATTTCACAAAATCTGTTTCAGTTTTAATTATTCTTGCCGTTATCGCCGGCTTCGCCGTTACTTTTGCGCTGAGCCTGCCCGATTTCTTTATTGCTCAGTGTGTTTCCGGCGTTGCCGTTGCAATAGGTCTTTTCGTTACCGCTATGGAATTCCTTATGTATAAGCAGTTTACCGATGTGCTTTACAGAAAAAAGGTTACCGCCCATAATCTGGTGGGAGTAAGAAAGCCTAAAGGTGAAGTAAAAAAAAGAATTGTTATAAGCGGTCATATAGACGCGGCTTACGAATGGCGCCATATATATTATATAAAAGGCAGGGGAATGGTGCTCAGCCTTGTAGGAGCTATAGTTGTTGCTTTAATTTCGTTTGTTATAGCTGTAATTTCTGTTGCTGCGCATTTCGCGGATATGGGTGCGTTCGGCGATTTTATGCTTAATTATTCATTTTATTTCAATGTTATTACAGTATTATTTATGATTTCACTTTTTGTGTTTGTTGATTTTAACACAATTTCACCCGGTGCAAACGATAATTTAACAGGCACCTATGCCGCTGTTTGCGCGCTTCGTATGCTTGATATGGCAGGGGTTGAGCTTGAGAACACAGAGGTTGTTTGTATGATAACAGACGGTGAGGAGGCCGGCCTCAGAGGAGCAAAGGCGTTTGCAAAGGCACATAAGGAGGAATATACCGATTCTAATATTAAAACTGCTGTGCTGTGCTGCGATACTTTAACTGATGTTGATTATTTAAGCGTTTATTCTAAGGATATGACAGGTACTGTCAATCACGATAAAAAATTTTCGCAAATTGTGCTTGATTCGGCAAAGGAAGCAGGGTTGGAAAACGTTGAATTTTCAAAGGTTTATTTCGGAGCTTCAGATGCTGCGGCGTTTACAAAAGAGGGAATAGCGGCAACCTGCCTTGCCGAAATGGATCCCACACCGGCGGATTATTACCATAACAGAAGAGATAATTATGACCGCCTTGTGCCTCAGGCTATTGAAAACGGTTATAAAACCATTTTGGCGTCAATCTTTAATTTTGATGCACTTGACTAATGCTATAAAAATCAATCCGTTTAATGTTTTGCTTCTGTGTTTGTTTATTTCTTTTAAGGAATTGATTTTCAATTCAAAGCAAATGAGATATACAAATAATCATAATTAAAAATACCGCGCATTGATT
>JAJBVR010000065.1 GCA_020859725.1 Clostridiales bacterium
AAATATATCCTTATACAAATTATAAAATTCCGTAACCGGCTTATTTAAGTAATACGGCTTAAAGGCAAGTTTTGCGAAAAAATGCTTATCACAGCAGCATATAAAATTATTAAAATTCTCTTTTTTATAAAGGGATTTAAAGCATTTTGCGGCAACGCAGCAATCCTCAAGCGCTCTGTGTAAATTTTCCTCATTAACTGAAATATGCAGCATTTCGGCGCATCGGGAAAGACTTATCTGATCATTTCCCGCCAGATTCATCATTGTTTGGCAATATTTTTGCGCGTCCAAATATTTATTTATAAATTCAATATTACTTGTGCCCGTAAAATTAATATAATCGGATACAAGAACATATAAATCACTGTTTGACCAACTCATAAATAAAACATCATTTCCGGCGGCCCAGCGTGAAAAATTTTTAAATGCTTGGGAAAAAGAAATTCCGTATTTATTAACCTCTTCAAAAGTAATTCCGGTAAGCTCAACAAATCTTTTTGAAAATTTATTTGATAGCGAAGGTTTGACAAGCTGTTTAAAAGTATCCTCAATTTCAAAATACTCATTTAATTTAACGGCTCCGATTTCGATAATTTCATTTAAACCTTTTTGAGTTTTATAATCATAAGCGTTATTCCACTCAAAATCAAAAATTACATATTCCATTATTGCTCTCCAAAAAAATAACCTTGCATAACGCAAGGTTATTAACCTAATTCTCATAATTCTCAGCCAACAAAAAGGAAAATAAGAAATGTTGCCAAAACAATAACAAAAAATACTACTATAAGCCATTTTGTTATTTTTTCAAGTTTTGCTTCAATGGTGCGGCCCTTAGATTTTCCGAGAAAAGTATCCGCTCCGCCGGCTATTGCGCCCGAAAGATTTTGAGAACGGCCTTCCTGCATTAATACTATTGCAATAATAATGATTGACACAATAATTAAAACCGCGCCGAATACATAATGATACCAAAGCATTGATAATTCCTCCGTAAAAATATTACTAAAGAAGTATAACACAACATACTGTTTATTGCAAGTATTTTTTGGTATAAATTGACTTGAATTATTTTTGCGTTATAAACAATACTACAAATGATGGTAGTTAAAAAGCGTTTGCAATTACCGTCTGCCGCTTTTAAAGCGGCAAGTACATATTATTAAAACGTTAACTGCTCTCCAACGTCTGACGCGCTTGCAAGGGCGCCTGCCGCTGGGAGATTTTTAGGTCTGTATCTCCATTCCTTTTCAAACTCGCCCTCTTTGTAAATATATACACCGGTTATTTTGTCATTTTTCTTTTTCAAAGTCATTGCTTGAATACCCTGAGTGCTTTTTGTTGATTTAGGCGCTGCAAGAGCTGTGTTTATCAGAAGTTTTCTTCCGGAAGAAGAACATAAAACAATATCTGTGTCCTGTTTCAGATAAAGGACTCCCGCCAATGGGGATTTATCCGAATATGCATTAATCAATTTCTTTCTGTTTGTTTTTGTTTTATAAGCTGAAATATCGACCTTTGCAAATTTTCCGTTTTCAAACACAAAAACCATATATCCCGTATATTCACTTATTACTGCCGAATACACAGGAGTTTCACCTTCGTCCATAAAAAGCTTTGCCAGTAAATATTCACCCAGCACAGAAGCCTTTGTATCCGCAAAATCATCTATTTTTGCCTTGTAAACCTGAAATGAATTTGTAAAAACAAGAAGTTCATCTTTATTGGAGCACTCAATTTCTTGTGCTATTCTGTCGCCCTCTTTAACTTTTTGCTCTCCGCTCATACGAAGATTCGCGGTTTTAATTTTTTTCGCGTATCCACCTTCGGAAACAAAAAAAGTAACAGGATAATCTGCGGCCTCGGAAACAATATCCTCGCCGAAATCCTCAACTTCATAAAGGATTTCCGATTTTCTTCCGGTATCATATTTTTTTACAACATCCTGCAACTCGGAAATAATGATTTTTTTCTTTTTTGTTTCATCGGAAAGAATCGTTTCGAGTTCTGTAATTTCGTTTTCAAGATTTTCAATATCTTTAATTCTTTTAAGAATATATTCTTTGTTTAAATGCCTGAGCTTTATTTCGGCAACATATTCCGCCTGTGTTTCATCAATTTTAAAACCTATCATTAAATTGGGAACAACATCAGTTTCATTTTCCGTTTCCCTTACAATCTTAACCGCTTTGTCTATATCAAGAAGAATTTTTGAAAGCCCTTTCAACAGATGGAGCTGTTTTCTTTTTTTGTTTAAACTGAAGCTTATTCTTCTTGTAATGCAATTAAGTCTGAATTGAATCCACTCATTAAGAAGTTCACGCACACCTCTAACTCCGGGAGTTGAGTTAATAAGAACATTAAAATTGCATGAAAAAGAATCTTCAAGCGGAGTTGATTTAAAAAGACGTGCCATAAGCCTGTCCGCATCAACGCCTCTTTTTAAATCAATAGTTATTTTAAGTCCGTTTAAATCAGTTTCATCCCTTATATCGGATATTTCTTTTATTTTATTTGACTTAACAAGTTCAACAACCTTATCAATAATAGCCTCTGAAGTTGTAGTTGGCGGTATTTCAGTAATATCAATACAATTATAAGATTTATCAAAGGAATATTTTGAGCGTACTTTTACCGAGCCTTTTCCCGTTTCATAAATTTTTTCAAGTTCCTGCTTATCATAAATGATATAGCCTCCTCCGACAAAATCAGGAGCGATTAAAGTATCGGAAATAACATGTTCTTTATTTTTCATCAGAGATACAACGGTATCGCAAACCTCTTTCAGATTGAAAGATGCTATTGAAGAAGCCATACCTACGGCTATTCCGGTTGTAACATTGCATAAAACCGTTGGAAATGTAACCGGCAAAAGGCGTGGCTCTTTCATAGTATTATCGTAATTGTCTACAAAATCAACTGTATCTTTATCAATATCGTCAAACAATTCCTTGCATATAGGGGCAAGCTTAGCTTCCGTATAGCGTGAAGCGGCATACATCATATTTTTTGAATATGCTTTTCCGAAATTACCTTTTGATTCAATATACGGATATAGCAGAGTTTCATTGCCGCGTGAAAGGCGCACCATTGTGTCATATATAGAAGCGTCTCCGTGAGGATTAAGCTGCATTGTTCTGCCAACAATATTTGCACTCTTAATTGTTGGTCCTTTTAAAAGCCCCATATTATACATAGTATAAAGAAGTTTTCTGTGAGAGGGCTTTAATCCGTCGATTTCAGGAATAGCGCGGGACAAAATAACACTCATCGCATAAGGCATATAATTTGTTTTTAAAG
>JAJBVR010000213.1 GCA_020859725.1 Clostridiales bacterium
TTATATTATAGGATGCGGGTCTGCATATCACGTTGGTCTTATTGCAAAATATAATTTTGAAAAAACGGCAAAAATTCCAACATTTGCCGACTATGCCGGAGAATTCAGATATTCAAACCCGGTTATTGACGAAAACTGCCTTGTAATAATTATGAGTCAAAGCGGAGAAACGGCAGACAGCCTTGCGGCGCTGAAGCAGGCAAGGGCCTGCGGTGCAAAAACAATCAGCATAGTAAATGTGCCTGAAAGTTCAATAGCCAAAATGAGCGATTATAATATCCTCACAAAAGCAGGCGCTGAAATTGCCGTGGCAACAACAAAAGCTTTTTCCTGCCAGCTTGCGGTTCTTAATATGCTTTGCCTTTATATTGCCCGCGTGCGAGACGCCTGCACAGAGGTTTTCAGTGAAATTGCCGTTAATATGAGCGCTTTGCTTCCTAAAAAAATCGAAAAGGTGCTTGAAAACAGCAAAGAGCTTAAAATGCTTGCGGAAAGTATTAAGGATATAGACAAATGTTTTTTTCTCGGAAGAAACGCGGACTACGGCGTTTCTCTTGAGGGGGCGCTGAAGCTTAAAGAAATAAGCTATATAGACTGCGCGGGATACCCCGCAAGTGAATTGAAGCACGGCACTATAAGCCTTATCGAGAAAGGCACGGTTTGCTTTGGCTTAATAAGCAGCAAGGATTTGCTTGCGAAAACCGCTTCCAACCTTATAGAGGTTACCGCCCGAGGAGCAAGAGTTATTGTGTTTGCTCCGGAAAGCCTTAAAGATGAGCTGAAACAATTTGAAACAGTTATTTCTTACCCCGACGCTGTTCCGTTTTTAACTCCGTTTATTGAGGTTATACCGCTTCAGCTTTTGGCATACTATGTGGCGGACGCAAAATCACTGCCTATTGACAAACCAAGAAATCTTGCAAAATCCGTAACCGTTGAATAATAACAAAGGGATTGCCCGAATCCGAAAGCAGGCAATCCCTTTTATTATTTTAAATATTCTTCAAGGCATTCGCCTTTTTCATAAATTTCTTTCGCGGCGGCTTCACCTACATAACGATAATGCCACGGTTCATTATCAATTCCGGTTATTTTTACTTTATCCGGCGGATAACGCCTTATAAATCCGTATTTATACGCGTTTGCGGCAAGCCAGTTATAAACCTCGTCATTTTCCGATTTATCCGAATCGGCATTAATATCAACGGAAATTCCGAGTTCATGCTCGCTTGTGCCCACAGGCGCCACCCATTTTTTGGCTTCTTTCTTTGCCTTTGAATCCGAATAGCCTTTTTTCTTTAAAGCAGCTATTTTATCATCCATAAGCCGCTGCTGTTCACTGCTTGTTCTGTATCCCGCCCTTACAATGGGATAGATACCCTGCGCCCGCATATCATCAAACATTTTCTGAAGATACGGATAAATTCTTGAATCCACCTTTTCCCCGTTTGAAAGTGTTGTAAGCTCTGTTTTCCATTCTTTAGGAACGGGATTTTCCGAATTAACAAGAACCAATTCCCAAGAGTCCGAAGAATTGCTGTATTTTCCGCTGCTTATTAGAATTTGACCTGTTTGGGTAAATCCTATTCCCTTTTCGTTTGCAAACCAAAGCGCAGAACAGACCAGTAAAACAATAAAAACCGCAAAAATTAAAAATTTATTTTTTCTTTTAGACTTTCGCATATGTTTATTTCTCCTGCTCCTTAGGAAGCTTAACTGTTGCTTTAAACAAATCGCCGTCTATATTAATTATAAGTTCGCCGCCGTTTAATTTGCACAGCTCCTTTGCAATGGAAAGGCCTAAGCCGTTTCCCTCCTAATTTCGTGATTTATCACCGCGTACGAAACGCTCCATCAATTCAGCCGAATCAATATTAAGCTGCTCTTTTGATATATTTTTAAGCTCAAAATACCCGTATTTATCATCCGAATAAACCCGTGCGTATATTCGTGAGCCCGGCGCGGAATATTTTCTTGCGTTTGAAAGCAGATTTTCAAACACACGGTATATTTTTGTTCCGTCCGCAAAAACGATATGCTTTAAATCCGATTCCTCAAAAATTATCTGAAGCCCTCTTTTTTCTATATCAGAGGTTTCTTCCACAACCGCCTGAGCGGCAAGCTCATTCAAATTTAGCTTGGTTTTATTGATTGTAACCATTTCCAGAGGACACCTTTGAAGCCTCAATTAAATCCTCTATAAGCCTTTTCAGCTTGTTTGATTTTTCATCTATTACATTTATATATTTACGTGCCGTTTCATCCTTAATATCGCATTTTTTAAGCAAATCAATATAATTTATAACGGATGTAAGAGGTGTTTTCAAATCGTGGGAAACATTTGTTATAAGCTCCGTTTTTGTTCTTTCATCCTTAACCGCTTTGATAACGGCCTGCTGCAGTTGCGCATTTTTATAATCAAGCGAATGTGCAAGCGTTTTCAGGCTTTCGGGAAGTGTGTTTATATCAACATCCAAAGGTTCGTTTTTTCTGTTTTTGTTATTATCATATCCAGCGCCTTAATATATTTCAGCGCTTTATACACAACAAAAGCGTCAAAAACAAGCAGCACGATAATGATAATAGCCGCTCCCCATCCGAATATCAAGGAAAAAAGCACAGCGCGATATTTATTAACGTGTAAGCGATAACCGCCAAGGTAATTCGCCTGTCAAGCTTTTTTGACTCAAACGCCATAATATTAAACAAATCAAGCAGATTTACAAAGCGTTTTCTCATAAATAAGAAAACTGACTTCACAAATTTAAAGCACAAATGAAGTATGCCGAAAATAACGGAATTTTTAAATATATTATTGCCCGCTTTTATATTTCTCGCGGCAGACGCCGTAAACTCAATTATCACAAGATAAATAAGCGCTCCCGACGCTGTTTCAAAAACATATCTCAAGGAAGATTGCGCAAAAAAATCTGATACGGAATTATAATTATTGGCATAAAAATTGAATCGGAAGCGAAGGTTTAAAAATTGCAATACCAGCCAGAGCAATGCCGCGAAGACTGCGGCGGATAACGTCAAATGCAGATCTGCGGGTATTTTATCTATAAACGCGGTTTTTATTTCACCGTTTTTATGCCCTGCCAGCCTTACGGATACAACCGCAAAAATCACAATGCCTATAAAAGAAACGGTGAGCACGTCAACACTCAAATTAATATTTGTATTTTTTATACTCTCAATGCTTCTGTTAAGCACAGCTTAATTAACTGTTTATGAAAAAGAAGAATCTACTAAAACATATATGTATCTTA
>JAJBVR010000092.1 GCA_020859725.1 Clostridiales bacterium
TGAGTCATTCTTTTTCGTCTTTTTGACTGTTGCACTTACATTGTATATTCACCCCGATAAAAGCGGCGGTTTTGATTTGAGTCTTAAGGATTTGAGTCTGATAAGGGATTTGAAAAAAATTGAAAGCTGCGGAATTTGCAGCCTTAAAATAGAAGGCCGAATGAAGCGCCCGGAATATGTTGCCGCCGCTGTAACGGCTGTGAAAAAAGCTGTTAACGGCGAATATTCGGAAAATGATGAATTTGTGCTTAAAAGCGTTTTCAGCCGCAGCGGATTTACAAACGGCTATTTTTATAATAAGCTTGGCAAAAATATGTTCGGCACACGCAAGAAAGAGGACGTTACGGCGGCTGCCGGCGTACTTAAAGAGATTTCTCATTTATATGACAATGAAAATCCTCTTTTGCCTATGAAAATGAAATTTATATGCAAAAAAGGATTGCCTGCCGAATTATATGTTAACGCACTCGGAAAAAATGCGTCTGTTTTAGGTGAAATTCCGGAAAAAGCTTTAAGCAGGCCTCTTACAGCTGAATCGCTCTCGGCAAGGCTTTCAAAGCTGGGAGGCACCCAGTTTTACGCCTCTGAAATTAAAACAGAGCTTGATGACGGGCTCATTATTCCCGCCGCAAAAATTAATTCCATGCGCCGTGAAGCGGTTGAAAAAATAAGCAGTATTGAAAAAAGCCTGTTGTAAAGCTGCGCATGCCTGTGGTTTTCGGAGCTGAAAAAAGCGGATTGAAATATTATACCGCTCGTTTTTCGCAGGCTTCCCAAATTCCGAAAAACCACCCTTTTAAAAGAATTTTTATTCCAATATGGTCTTCTGATGAATCGTTTGCGGCAAACAACGCCGGCGTTGAAATACCAAGGGGCTTGTTCGGTATGGAAAAGCCGCTTAAAGCGCGTTTGTCGCAGTTAAAAAAGCTGGGAGTAAAAAAGGCGCTCTGCGGGAATTTGGGCGCTTATAAAACCGCTTTGGATATGGGATTTAAGGCTTACGGAGATTTTGGACTGAATATTTTTAATTCTGTTTCGGCGGGAATGATCAATTCACCGATTTTATCATTTGAATTAACGGTTGAAAGCACGAATAAAATCAGTGCGCCAGACACAGGCGTTATAGTTTACGGCAGGCTTCCTCTTATGCTTGCAAGAAATTGCCCCGTTAAAAATAATATCGGATGTGACAAATGCAGGAAAAAAAGGAACGCTTACAGACAGAAAAGGAATAGAATTTCCAGTTAAATGCTCGCCTTATCCCTGTGTTGAGGTTCTTAATTCCGTGCCGCTTTATATGGCGGACAGAATGAAAGAAGTTAAAACGGATTTTGCTCACTTTTATTTTACCGATGAAAGCCGTGAGGAGGCTGAAAAAATTATGCTTCTGTATAAAAGCGGCGCGAAAGCCCCGTTTAATTATACAAGGGGACTTTATTACAGGGGGTGCTTTAATGCTTGTGCTTGCGTCTGAATCTCCCAGAAGGAGAGAACTTTTAAGGCTTATTGCCAATGATTTTGAGGTTAAATCCTCAAAACAGGATGAAAGCCTGCCTGCCGGTATTTCACCGTGCAATGCGGTTATCTATCTTTCCAAAATTAAAGCCGAACCGTTTAAAAGCAGCAATGATATTGTTATAGGAGCGGATACGGTTGTTGCCGTTGAAAATAAAATTTTGGGAAAGCCAAAAGATGAAAAAGACGCATTTGAAATGCTTTCACTTCTCAGCGGAAGGCAGCATTCTGTTTTTACGGGAGTTACGATTATTAAGGGCAGCGTTGTAAAATCCTTTTACTGCCGAACAATGGTTAAATTTTATAATCTTTCCGAAAAAGAAATAAAAAGCTACATATCGTGCGGCGAATGCCTTGACAAGGCGGGCGCTTACGGTATTCAGGGAAAAGGCTCCCTTTTGGTGGAAAAAATAGACGGTGATTATTTTAATGTGGTGGGACTTCCTGTGGCAAAATTATACCGTGAGTTAAAAGCTTTGTTGTAATTATAAAAAAAATTACTGCTTTATTGTTTAAATTGACGAAAAACAGTTTATTTTGCACTTGAAAGATATTTACAATAATGTTATAATAAAATTGTATCTTATGCTGGAGCGAAACAGCATATTGGCATATTGCGGACGAAAATTTATAAAGGAGTGAAGTTATGGCTGCGGATTTGCACTGTCACACCAAGCTGAGCGATGGCTCGGTGGGCATTGAGGACTTAATTGTGATAGCTCAGAAAAGCGGTATAGACACCATTGCCATAACAGACCATGACTGCCTTGCAGGCACTGTAAGAGGGCAGGTTATCGGTAAGCGTTATGGTGTAACTGTTATTCCGGGAGTTGAAATTTCCGCTTTTGATTTTGATTCCGGAAAAAAAGTGCATATTTTATCTTATCTTGCGGATTCACCAAACAGGCTGGAAGGCATTTGTAAGCGCACTTCTGTGGCTCGCAAAAGAGCGGGTCAGATTATGATGCTTAAAGTTGCAGGCAGATTTCCGATTACATCCGATTTTATTATAAGTCACGCATCGGGTTCCACAAATTTGTTTAAGCAGCATATAATGCATGCGCTTATGGATGCGGGATATACAGATAAAATTTTCGGCGCTCTGTATTATACTTTGTTTGATGAAAAAAGCGAGGCAAATATTTTAGCTCCCACAAAATATCCTGCCGTTGAAGAGGTTATAAATGAAATTCACGGCGCCGGCGGAATTGCCGTTCTTGCGCATCCGTCAAAATTTAATAATTTTGATGAAATTGATAAATATATTGAGCTTGGGCTGGACGGAATAGAGGTTTGGCATCCGTCTGCCGATGATGAAGCCGTGGAAAGATTGGCGGAAATCTGCAAAAAAAACAAGATTCTTTTAACCGGCGGCTCTGATTTTCACGGTATTTACGGTGATAAAACAGTAACCTTGGGTGCATGCTCAACACCTCAGGAGCATTTGGATAAGCTTTTAAGCTATAAAGCAAAGAAAAAAAAAAGAGCTCAGCGAAAAGCGGAAAAAGAAGCGTTCGCGGCAAGCTCATAACATTTTACTTAGGTTGCCGCATCGAATATAAAATTATTGGCGGTATAAACCAAATAAAAATTTAACGGGCACGGAATTGAAGCCGTGCCCGTTTTTTTGCGCTGTTTTCAAATTAAAGCAAGGGTTTTACGTTAAAAAACATTGAATGATAAAAATTATTTTATTCTTATTATAAATTATTTGTTATACACATTCGTTAAACACACTCTTTAAT
>JAJBVR010000143.1 GCA_020859725.1 Clostridiales bacterium
GGATATACGTTTTTCTCAAAGGGTTGAGCTTTTTGATATATATATTAAAAAACCGAACGGAAACTATAAGAAAGCTTATTCGGGCACAATAATAGGTTCTAAAAAAATAGCGCTTATAAAAGGCAAAAAATGTATAGGCGCAAGATTTGTTATCAGGCAAAGCCGCAGTATCCCAATAATATCCGAAATAGGTTTTTACTAATAAAATAAAAATGTGCTTAACGCTTGGGATTAAATTCTGTTTACAGCGTTAAGCACTCTTTTTTTATCAGCGCTCCACATTGGGGAAATAAGGTCTTTTTTAGGGCCGTCACCCGTAAGCCTGTGAATAACTGTATTTTGCGGTATTATTTTTATGCAGGCTTTTAAAATATCCAAATATTCTTCCATGGAAAGCGTTTCAAATGTTCCTTTTTCGTAATCTTCGGCAAGGTCGGTTCCTTTCAGCACGTGAAGAAGCTGCAGCTTAATTCCGTTTGTTCCCGATTTACATACATAATCAACGCTTTTAACGATATCTTCCTTTTTTTCACCGGGAATGCCTATAATTATGTGAGTAACAATATTAACGTTTATTTTTTTAAGCTTTTTAACTGCTTCATCATAAACGCTTAATTCATATCCGCGCCTTATATATTCCGCGCTTTTTTCGTGAATTGTTTGAAGCCCCAGCTCAATAAAAACAGGCTTTATTTTATTTAATTCATTAAGTAAATCGATAACGTCGTCAGGCAGGCAATCCGGACGTGTGGCAATGGAGACTGCCGCTATATCGGGATGATTTATTGCTTCATAAAATTTTTCCTTTAATATTTTTACGGGTGCATATGTATTTGTAAACGCCTGGAAATACGCAATGTATTTTCCGCTTTTGATTTTATTTTTTACACGTTCTTTTCCTTTTTCAATTTGCCGGGCAACGGAAAGGTGAGGACTTTCTGCAAAATCACCGCTTCCGCCTTTTGAGCAAAAAACACATCCTCTTGCATCCAGTTTTCCGTCCCTGTTTGGGCAGGTAAATCCGGCGTTGATACTTATTTTATAAATTTTTGTTCCGAATGTATCTTTTAAATATTGATTAAAGCTGTAGTATTTCATTTGCCGTTTTGAAAAATTCCCTTTCATTTTTTCCGTTGGAACACATGTATGAGGAAATTGCCCCGCAATTTATCTCTTCGTTTTCCATGGTTTTACACACTCCTCCGGCTTCTTTTAAAATAACCGTTGCCGCCGCAAAATCCCACGGTCTGAGTATAAGCTCATAATATAAATCTGCTTTTCCGCTTGCAACATAGCAAATATCAAGAGCGGCGGAACCGCTTCTTCTTACTTCAATGCATTTATAAAAAATTTTTTCTGTTAATTTAAAGGTTTTCTTTGCAAGCTCGTGTTCATATGGGCTTGTACCGAAAAGCACAAGGCTGTGCTCCAAATCGCACTGAGAAACAAATATTCTTTTTCCGTTAAGGAAAGCCCCTTTGCCCTTTTCTGCATAATAAATATTGTTTAAATCCGGATCAAGCACCACTCCAAGTATCAATTCCCTGTCCTTTGCCAGCCCAACAGATATGGCGCTGTGCTGAAATCCTTTTATAAAGTTTGTTGTTCCGTCAATAGGGTCTATTATAAAGCAATATCCATCGGCAAGTTCTTTGTTTCCGTCACCTTCCTCACCTAAAAAAGAGCACTGCGGAATTATTTTTTTCAGCTCGCTAAATAGAAAATCTTGTATTTCTCTGTCATATTTTGTAACAAGGTTAACTTCAGAGCCTTTTGATTCAATTTCTAAATTTGTGTTTGCGTTTTTATATATTTCTCCCGCTTGTTCAACTATTGCTTTTATCTTATCAATCATTGCGCTCCCACCCTTTTAATTATTATTAATTATTGTATCATAAATAAATAAAATATCAATATAATTTAATATGATTATAACCATTATTATTGCTAAGATATGCGGGAAAATACTGCGTGTTTTCAGAAAAGGGGCAACAACTTTTCCCGGGAAAACGGCGCTTGCTTTAAAAAAAGATATACTCAGCAAAATTTCAAAGAATGTAAAAATCATTTTAATAACAGGTACAAACGGAAAAACAACCACCGCAAGAATAATTGAAGAGGGGCTTAAGCAGGCGGATAAAAGTTATTTTATCAATCGCTCGGGAGCTAATCTCATAACGGGAATCACAACAGCTTTTATTATGAATTCATCCTTAACCGGAAAATGCAAAAAGATTATGCCGTTATTGAATGCGATGAAAACGCGCTGAAGAAAGTAAGCATATTTATAAAAGCGGATTTCCTTGTGGTTACCAATATTTTCAGAGATCAGCTTGACAGATTCGGCGAAGTTTCCCACACCTTGGAATCCATAAAAACAGGCGCAGAAAATATGCCCCAAAGTATTCTTGTTCTTAACGCGGATGACCCTTTGTCATTCAGCCTGTCAAGGCTTAAAAACAAATATATAACTTTCGGAATAAGCTGCCCGCTTTCAATGGGAGGAAGAGCGGATAATGAATATTGTGTTTTTTGCAAAGCTCCTTATCAGTACAAATATAAAACGTATAGCCAGCTTGGCGGATTTTACTGCCCTAAATGCGGGTATGCGAGAGAAAAGCCGAATTTCGGCGCTAATGAAATAATAGAACTAAATCCCGATTATTCAACAATTTTCGCTGATTTACGCGGAAATTCATCTTTAATTAAAGTTAATCTCGGCGGAGTATATAATATTTATAATGCTCTCGCGGCTTCTGCCGTTCTTATATCTCTCGGTTTAAATGTGCACAGAATTGAAAGCGCGTTAACATCCTTTAACGGCGCTTTCGGAAGAATGGAAAGCTTTGGAAACGTGAGAATGCTTCTTGTGAAAAATCCCGCCGGTTTCACACAAACAATGAATTATATTTATCCGCTTAAAATTAAGAATCTTATTTTTGTGTTAAATGATAATGACGCAGACGGAAAGGATGTTTCCTGGATATGGGATGCGGATATCAGAATAAATGAAAATGTGGAAAATATATATTCTTTCGGCATCCGATCGGGCGATATGGCGCTTCGCCTGAAATACTCAGGCTTTGATTCAAAAATAATATCAAGCTATGATGAGTTTCATAAAATATGCAGTGAGGAAAACACGGTTATTATTCCCACTTATACGGCAATGATGGCTCTGCGCCCGTATTTTGCCAAAAAGTATAAAAAGGAGGAATTTTGGAAATGAAAATCAATAT
>JAJBVR010000138.1 GCA_020859725.1 Clostridiales bacterium
CTGTTTTGGAGGGCATATATGCTTAAAGATATTGAAATTGCACGCAATGCTGAAATGAAAAAAATAACCGATGTGGCGCGGGATTTAAATATTTCGCAGGACGATATTGAATTATACGGAAAATATAAAGCAAAACTTTCTGATGATTTTATTAACGAGGTGAAGAACAATAAACGCGGAAAACTTGTTCTTGTTACCGCCGTTAATCCCACTCCGGCAGGCGAAGGGAAAACTACCGTAACAATAGGCCTCGGAGATTCTATGGCAAAAATAGGTAAAAAGGCAGTAATCGCTCTGCGTGAGCCGTCTCTCGGACCGGTATTCGGTATAAAAGGCGGCGCCGCCGGCGGCGGTTACAGCCAGGTTGTTCCAATGGAGGATATTAATCTTCATTTTACAGGAGATATGCATGCTATTACAAGCGCAAACAATCTTATGTGCGCGATATTAGACAATCATTTGCAGCAGGGAAATGAATTGGGAATAGATCAAAGGCGCATTATGGTAAAGCGCTGCCTTGATATGAATGACAGGGCGCTTAGAAATATTGTTTGTTCTCTCGGCGGTAAGCTTAACGGAATACCAAGAGAGGATCATTTCATAATAACGGTTGCGTCGGAGGTTATGGCAATTCTTTGCCTTTCAACGGATTTGTTTGATTTAAAAAGGCGTCTCGGCAATATTCTCGTTGCATATACATTTGACGGAAAGCCGGTCTATTGCAAAGATATTAAAGCAAACGGCGCTATGACGGTTTTGCTTAAGGACGCGATAAAGCCGAATTTAGTGCAAACACTTGAAAACAATCCGGCTATTATGCACGGAGGCCCTTTTGCGAATATCGCACACGGCTGTAATTCGGTAAGAGCAACAGAAACCGCTCTTAGAATTGCTGATTATTGCATAACAGAGGCGGGATTCGGTTCTGATTTGGGGGCGGAAAAATTTCTCGATATAAAATGCAGATTGGCGGGATTTAAGCCGAATTGCATAGTGCTTGTTGCAACAGCAAGGTCAATGAAGTATAACGGCGGCGTGGAAAAGGAAAGACTTTCCGAGGAAAATATCAACGCGCTTAAAAAAGGCTCCGTGAATCTCGGCGCACATATTGATAATTTGAAAAAATACGGTGTTCCGATTGTTGTGGCTATTAATCATTTTTATGCCGATACGCAAAATGAAATAGAGTTTATTAAATCATTTTGCGCCGAAAAGGGTGTTGACTGTGCGGTAACAAAGTGCTTTGCAGAAGGCGGAGCGGGAGGAATTGAACTTGCCTCAAAGGTTGCACAAGCTTGTGAAAAAGAAAATAATTTTCATTATTTATATGATGAAAATATGCCTGTAAAAGATAAAATAGAAATAATTGCAAAAGAAATTTACGGTGCAAACGGTGTTGTTTATTCGCCGGACGCCGAAAAAAGCATAAATGAGTTTATTGAACTCGGTGCGGGTAAAATGCCTGTATGCATAGCCAAAACTCAATATAGTTTATCCGATAACCCAAAGCTTCTCGGAAAACCTAATGATTTTAAAATTACAATTTCCTCAGTTGATTTATCCAACGGAGCGGGATTCCTTGTTTGCCGCACAGGTTCTGTTATGACGATGCCCGGGCTTTCAAAATTCCCCGCCGCTTTTAATATTGATATTGATGATAACGGTGATACCGTGGGGCTTTTTTAGATGAAAATATTTATTTCCGAAAGTTATGACGACACAATTTCCTTTGCAGAGGAATTTGCGAAAAAATTGCCCAAAGGCACGGTTATTGCTTATCTTGGTGATTTGGGAGCGGGCAAAACCGCTTTTACTTCCGGCTTGGCAAAAGGATTGGGAATAAAATGCGATGTATTTTCACCTACGTTTGCAATCTGTAATGAATATCATTCCGATAAAAATACCCTTTATCATTTTGATATGTACAGAATAAACGGCTGGGATGATTTATATTCAACAGCTTTTTTTGATTATCTGGGAACAGACGCTTATATGGCTATTGAATGGAGCGAAAATATTTTCGGCGCTATTCCGGATGATTCTGTGATTGTTGAAATTCTAAAATTAAATGAAAATAAACGGAAAATCAGAATATATAATAAAGGTGATATTAAATAAATGCTGCTATTAAGTATTGATTCTTCAGCCGTTACAGCCTCGGCAGCGCTTACGGAAAACGGAAATGTTATAAGAAGTGAATTAATTAATCAGGGCTTAACTCACAGTGAAACTCTGCTTCCTCTTATTGAAAAGGTTATGGGAAATTATGAATTTGGCAGTCTTGACGCTATTGCTGTTACTGTGGGTCCGGGTTCATTTACCGGTATCAGAATCGGTATTGCAACGGTTAAGGGTTTGGCTTTCCCGAATAATACATATTGTATTCCGATTTCTTCCCCGGAGGCTATTGCATATAATTTTGCCGGGGAAGACGCGGTTGTATGCGCTCTTATGGATGCGAGAAGAAATCAGTTTTATAGCGCTCTTTTTAAATCGGAAAACGGAAAAATCATAAGATTAACTCAGGACAGCGCTTTGCCTTTTGAGGAAATAGAACATAGCATTTCAGATTACAAAAGAGTTATTGCCGCCGGTGACGGCGCCGAATTGTTCTGCTCAAAATCAAAGCTGAAAAATATCGAATTGGCAAGTCATGAAAAAAGATTTCAATGCGGTACAGGCGTTGCCGGAGCCGCTGAAAATAAAAAATCAATTCCCGCAGCAGAACTTATGCCTGTTTATCTAAGGATGAGTCAGGCTGAACGGGAACTTAAACTAAAAAAAAGCAAAGGAGTTTTATTATGATTGCTTTAGGTTCGGATCATGCGGGTTTTCCGCTTAAAGAAAAGATTAAGAAATATTTAGATTCGATTGGTGTAAAATATAAAGATTTTGGGTGTTTTACTCCGGAAAGATTTGACTACGCCGTTGCGGCGCAAATTGCCTGCGATGCCGTTGCAAAAGGCGAGTGCGATAAAGCTATTCTTTGCTGCGGTACAGGTGTGGGTATTTCAATGGCGGCAAATAAAGTGAAAGGAATACGCGCGGCGGTTTGTTCTGATTATTTCAGCGCTAAATATACACGAGCTCATAATGATGCGAATTGCCTTTGCCTCGGGGCAAGAGTTTTAGGGGAAGGCTTGGCTTTTGAATTAGTTGATGTGTTTTTGAACACCGAATTTGAAGGCGGAAGGCATAAAACAAGAGTTGACCAAATCTAGGATATTGAAAAC
>JAJBVR010000179.1 GCA_020859725.1 Clostridiales bacterium
CACCTATAGTATAATTCCGTATTGTATACTATAGGGGGTAATGAGGGTGAGGTTGAATATCTTTATTGCCCCATATTTATTTAAAAATTTTTGAACAGAGGTTTTATGAAAATGGCAACTGTGAAGAAAAATAATAAGAAAAAAATTATAATAGCCGTATCAGTTATACTTGTGATTGCTATTTTGGGCACCGTTATAGGTGTCGTCGCCGCGAAAAACAAGAAAGAAACAGTTACTTTGGCTACTATCGGAACCGGAAATGTAAACGAAACCGTAAGCGCCACGGGAACGGTTGAATCAGGAACCACAAAGGAATACAAGGTTGGAAGCGTTGCTACTGTTAAAGAGGTTTTGGTTAAAACAGGGGATACTGTTAAGGCGGGAGATATGCTTGCTACTTTTGACACAAGTACATTAGAAAGCCAAATAAGCCAAATGAACGATTCTTATAACAAGGCTAAAAAAAGTTATCAGGATTCCGTTTCAGCTCAAAAGGACGCGAAAAAACAAATCAGTGAAATTAATAATGAAATTGCCGATTTGCAGGCCACGGTTCAAAAACTCGGAGGGAATAATAATTTATCAGATTTATTGGAAAATTCATCTTCAAAATCGGCGAGTTCTTACGCAGCTCAAAATCCGATTATCAATGTATCAGAATTGATTACTTTAATTGATTCTTTTTCAGATGACAGTGAGCAGTCCAATAAAATTATTCAGATTGTTATGGAAACAATCTCTAATGAAATTGCAAACGGTAATCTTTCTTCAGAAGCAATAAACAAAGCTGTTGAGAATGCAATTTTGCAGGCAATTAAGGATGGTACTATCGACAGCGGCAGTCTTAATTTTACGCCTGAGGAAATCACGCGGCAAATTGAAAATGCGCTTTCTGGTATTGATTGGTCCGGAATTAACTCGGATATTGCCAATTCAGATGCAGTTGAGCTTTCTTCAGCTCAAATTCGTTTAATTTCTCTTTACGCTCAGCAGCAGATGCTTGAGCTTCAGGCTTCGGATGCCACAGTTACAGCAAAAAAACAGATTATGGAAACTTCCAAAAGTGCACTGGATACTATTAAAGAATCAAGCGCAGAGCTTTCTGCCGGCTGGAGCGCAGCGTTTGATGGCACAGTAACGGAATGCAATATTTATCCCGGAGAGCAAACAACACTTCTGACCTCAGGAATTACAATTCAAAATCTTAACTCAATGGTTATTAATCTTTCGCTTGGTGAATATGACGTTCATAAAGTAAAAGTCGGTATGCCCGCCACCATTTCAACCGCTTACGGCACTTACACCGGAACTGTGCTTTCAAAAGCTCCCATTGCTTCGGGGGGTTCAAGCGGTTCGCTTCTTGATTCCGTTGGCTCTATGGCAGGTATCAGCGGACTTTCAAGCTTAACTTCCTCAGGAGCGGGTGTTCAGGTTCAGGTTGCTATAGATAACGCGGATGAAAATATAATTGCCGGATTTGACGCTGATGTTGAAATAGAAGTTGGCGATTATAATAATATAACGGTTGTTCCTATTGAATCAATAATTCTGGAAAAAACGGGAACATATGTTTATTTGTATAATCAGGATGATAAAACTGTTACTAAAACATTAATAGAAACCGGAGCTGTTTCGGATTCGGCATATCAGGTCACAAGCGGATTGAAACCCGGAGATAAAATTATTGCAACTCCTTCATCTGATTACACGGAAGATACATTTGAAGTTAATGTAAAATCTAATTAATTGGAGCGCAATATTAATATGAATATTTCTGAAAGCTTAAAAATAGCAATTAAGTGTATTAAAGCAAACTGGATGCGTTCACTGCTTACAATGCTTGGTATAATAATAGGAATCAGTTCCGTTATTATGATTGTAGGAGCAGGAACAGGAGCAAGGGATTATATTGTTTCACTTATAGAAGATATGGGCTCAAACGCCGTTCTTGTTTCTGTTGATGCTACCCAAGCTTCAGACAGCGATTATATTACACTTGAAGATGTTGATAATATAAAAAATAAAGTAAACGGTGTTGAAAGATGCTCTCCCATGATGATGGGGTTCGCAACCGCCACTATTGATGCAACCGCTACAGAAGCTACTGCGCTGGCTATAGGTGTAAATTCCGATGTTCAGTTCGCTCTTACGGACGGAATGAAATACGGCAGGTTTTTTACCGATGAGGAATATAATTCTTCAAGCCCCATTGCCGTAATAGGAACCGAAAGCGCGAAAATCGCGTTTGGGTATGAGGATGTGGTCGGTCAATATATAACCGTTTTTTCTTCCGGCAGCACAATGAAAGTTAAAATCTGCGGAGTTGCAGATATTGATTCAATGGTCTCCAATTTGGGAGGCTCGGGCAATCTGGGCGAAATGTTTCAGATGAGTGGAGATAAACCCACAATCGCCTTATTTATGCCGTGTACTTCTCTTACTCGGCTTACAGGTGCCGATCCCGTTCTTTCCTCTGTTTTCGTTATAGGAGAGGAAGGCTCTAATAACGAAGCAATAGGAAACGCCACTGTAAACTATCTTAAAGCCGCTCACGGAAATTATTCAAGCAGTATTTACAGCGCGGAGGATATGGCAACCTATGTTGAACTCGTTGATATAATTATTTCTGTATTAACGGCATTTATAGCGGGCGTCGGCGCTATATCGCTTATAGTAGGCGGAATAGGGGTAATGAATATAATGCTTGTATCCGTTACTGAAAGAACAAGGGAAATAGGTATAAGAAAATCACTCGGCGCCAAAACAAACACAATTACTTTGCAATTTTTAACAGAGTCAATTATATTGTGCTTTATAGGCGGCCTGATTGGTGTGTCTCTCGGAATAGGCGGTGCATACGGCATTTGTGCTATTATCGGGATACAGCCGAATGTAAATTTGGGTATTATTGCAATAGCATTGCTTTTCTCCTGTGGCGTTGGATTGTTTTTTGGAATTTATCCTGCCAGGAAGGCTGCTAAAATGAGCCCGATCGAAGCGCTCAGACGTGATTGATATTTAATGAATTGCCCGATGGCGTTATTATCGGGCAATTTTTTGTTTACAAACATTCATTTTTATGATAAAATAAAACAAATTAACGCCTGTTTAAGGTAATGTTCGGAGGGAATTTTTTTGAATAACATGGAAAGTATTCTTAAACAATTTAACTTTAGTGGTGAATTAACAGACTGTCATATATTTGGAAAC
>JAJBVR010000090.1 GCA_020859725.1 Clostridiales bacterium
GAATAATAATATAGGGTTTATTAATTAAATCGGAAGTATAATTCGGATTATTGATAAACATATTTGATATGTGGCTCAGAAACCAAAATTATAAAAATTCCCTTTACAGACTCGGAGCTTTTAACAGAAATATAATTTTCATTGTATTTTTTCAAAAAAGGCTTTACCGGCTTCATTCCGATAATACAGGTTAAAAATAACAAACCAAGAAAAACAGTCATTTGATAATATCCACCTTTAATATTTGCATTATACTAATTTTCAGTATCAAGCGTGCCGGCGAATTTAGAATCATCAATTACATATTGCTCGTAATCGGAGTTTTGCCACACTTTTACATAGTCAACGCAAAATTCACTTTCACCGTTTTCATCAAACTGCCCGATTTTTTGGCCATGAGGGCCCCATCCGTCTCCGGCGTCTATTTCAACAGTGAGTCTGAGATATTCTTTAACGTGTGATACTCCTCCGTCTGAAGAAGCCCACGTTGGTTTGCCGTCAATATAAAAAACATAATATTCGGGAGTCCATTTCAGTGCATATGTATGATAACCGTCATAAAGATTTTGCTCTAAATTTGTTATATATGCCGCAGAATCCGCGAATTTTCCGTATCCGTTCCAAAGCAGGGCATGCCCCATTTTGCTTGTTTTACTTTTTCTGAAAGCGCTTTCAAATACATCTATTTCGGTGCCGTCAACACCCGCGGCGGCAGGCTTGCGCTGGTTTGATGACTGAAGCCAAAACGCAGACCATAAACCGTCCGCATCAGGCAGCTTGGCTCTTACTTCAAAGTATCCATATGCCTGTGAAAAAAGCAATTCGTCCTCAGAACCCTTATTATTTGAATCATCGCCTATAATTTCGCGTGTTTCAATCCCTCCGGTAAAACGTCCTTCAGACGGGCATCCGCCGTCACACTTATGATTATTTTCATATTTAGATGTTATAATAAGGTTTCCGTCCTTAATGGAAACGGCATTCGGGCACCACCAACAGGCTTGCTCCGGCTTGCTTTCATCGTCACTCTCCCATCTTATAGCATGGGGTGAAGTAGTCCATATATTTTGTGTGCCGTAATATCCTTCACCGAATTTTATTCCGCTGTTAAGCTCAGCGCCGTTAAAATCATCTTCAAACACCATGTACCATCCATCGCTGCCAAGCTGAGGAACCGATAAATCATACCCCATATTCTTCCATTCGGTATCCTCTTTGGAAGAAGAACATGCGGAGCATAAAATGAGTATAAGCGCCATTGAAAAAATAATTGAAAGCGCTTTAAATGTTTTTTCATAAGAATTCTCCTTTTAATTCATATTAAATGGATTTTGACCTGATATAACACCAAGCCCGGACGGACCTCGTTTCGTGTTCAATCCGCTGTAAAACAAATAATATTTTTTGCCGTCATAAAGCAGTGAAGAACGATAAAGCCCCTGATTATCCCAATTATCAGTATTCCTTGACGGTGAAAAAAGCAGCCGGGCCTTTGAATAATTTATATTGTCTGCCGAATAGGCGTAATAAAGATTCATATGGAGCCTGTCATTTGTGCCGGGATAATATGCTGAAACGGACATTTCATAACCTTTGGCAGTGTGTATAACGCCAAGATGCCAGCTTGCAAGTTTTTTATCGTCGTATTTTATGTTTATCTGCCGTATATCACTCCAATTTTTCCCGTCTGAGCTTTCCCTGTAGTCAACAGAATAATTTGAGTTTTCATTAACGGCCCACATTCGGTATTTCCCGTTTTCATAAATTATAGCCGGGCTTAGAAAACCATAGCTGTTCATATCGGCAACAAGCATATCCTCTGTTTCTGACCAATGCACCCAGTCCGATGTGGTTTTTCTTCTTAAAATAACGTGATTATTGCTCGGCCTGTTAAAAAAGCGCCACCAGCACTCCAGCTTTCCTGTATCCGAATTGTAAACAAGCTCAGTGTCAGAGTTATAAACCTCCCCGTGCTCATAGTTCGGCGGAACAGGTTCAAGCGGATTTTTAAAGCCTTTTGGTTCTTCCCAGTTTTTTAAATCATTGCTTGCGGCTATATGAGGATTTTCATACAAATCATTGTTTTTTTCATACGGCGTATAGGCAATCCAATATTTATATCCGTTCCATCCGTTTTCAAAATATTGCACTGAAGGATGATAATTGTAGATATTCCCGTATGAATTTATAATTTTCAAAGGAGAAGAGGCGTTTTTATTTGCATTTATTACATATATACGGCAGGATGCCGACGCTCCTCCTTTTTTCGCGGTAATCAAAGCGGTTCCGGCGGATTTTGCTTTTATTATTCCGTTCTTAACTGAAATAATATTGTTGTCTGATGAGCTTAATTCAATTTTTTCTTTTTCGCTTTTCAATTCATTCATCATATTTTTGCTCTCACCAACGCTGATTTCAAAGCTGCTTTGTGAAAATTGAAATTCATCATCATATGAAACAACCGTTATATTAACTTTCTTTTCCTGTGCCTTAACCTTGGCGGTAACAGTTGCTTTGCCGGTCTTTAAAGCCGTTATTTTGCCGTTTTCCACGGAAACAACCGCGTTATCACTGCTTTCCCATTCAACGGTTTCGTTTGAATATACAGGGCTAAGCTGAATCGGTATATCCATGCTTTCCCCGGCTTCACAAACAAAATCAGGCTTATTTATTTCGAGGGATTCGGCGGGTATAACGGCGCTTTCGGAGTTTTCGGTCAGTGATTCTTTTATATAACCGCTTTTAATTGTATTGTTGTTATTATAAATTATTTTGCACCAGCGCCCATTTTTCGCAACAATTTTAATTTTGCTGTTTTCTTTAATTTTTCCTTTGATAATTGAAACCGCGCATGGACCTGCTTTTACCGGAGCGCTTTTAATAACATCAGCATAAAAGAAAGTTGGCTGTTTTGATTGAATTTTTCTTAATTTTACAGCCTCGGAAATATTAACCGCCGATATTAAGCCGAAAATCAAAAGAAACGCCAAGGCGAAAACAAATAATAATTTTTTTCTTTTTTTCTTTCATAAATTTTCCTTTGCCGCATAATTAGAAATATGCTTTAGATGAAATGTCTTTTATTTTCCATTGCCGGTTTTCATATACAAAAACAAATGCGGCCTCTCCCGTTCCCGTTCTTTTTTCAGCAGTATCCTCTTTAATGTTTTTAATG
>JAJBVR010000033.1 GCA_020859725.1 Clostridiales bacterium
GGCTTGCGGATTATTGATTATTTTATTTTGTTTAATATGAATATTTCCGAATTAAGTGGCTTTGTGTAATCTGTATCAATGCCAACGCTCATTAAATATGCGCCGCTTTTTATAATTTTTCTTCTGTCTGTTTTAACACTGTACCGTGCCTCTTTATCAAGCCCTTTAAATTTTAAATTAACAAATCTGTCCCCGAAAAACGAATTGGCATTTGTATCGGCAAAAAATACAGCCTGCGATTTATCACTGCTGACATATCCTTTAAAGTAAATTTTATCTTTTGAAAAATCCATTATACGGTAAAGCTTTCCAAACTGAATTGTGTGGCGTATTTCTTTATACAATTTTATATATTTTTTGCAAAGCTCAAGCTCCTGCCTGCTGTTTTTGTTTGTATCAGTTACCCAAGAACGCATACATTTAATTGGGTATAACAGGCTGTAGCCCTGCTGAATATCAAGCCTGTCAAGCGGGTCGGTATTATCCGACGGCCAAACCATATCAAAATTGGAAAGAGCGCCCAAATCGGTTCTTCCCCCGCCGCTTGCGCACGCTTCAAACTGAACATCATGGTGCTTTTGCTTAAGCGAATCAACAATGTCATAAACTGCCTGAGTATGCCTGTACCACAGTTCCTTTGGATTTTCAAGGTTATCGGCTCCGATTTCGGAAAACGGGCGGTTCATATCCCATTTAATATATTTTATGTTGCAGCTGCTCAGCATATCGTCAAGGCAGGTGAGTATATATTTCTGAACCTCGGGCTTTGTTAAGTTAAGAACAAGCTGATTTCTAAGCAGGTTTGGCTTACGTGACGAGTAATGATAAGTCCATTCCGGGTGCTTTTTATACAAAACAGAAGCGGGATTAACCATTTCGGGCTCAAACCAAATTCCGAAATCCATACCAAGCGCGTTGATACTTTTAATAAGAGAATTTAATCCTTTAGGAAATTTAAATTTATTAACATTCCAGTCGCCAAGACCGGATTTATCGGTAATCCGGCTTGAAAACCAGCCGTCATCCATAACGAAAAGCTCACACCCGATTTCAGCCGCTGTTTTAGCAAGCTTCAGCTGGTTTGATTCATTTACATTAAATTCAGTTGCTTCCCAGCTGTTATAAAGCACAGGCAGATTTTCATATGCGAATCTCTTTGGAAGCAGATTTCTTACGGTAAATTCACTCAGCATATTGCTCATTCGGCACAATCCGTTTGCTTTACCGATATAAACGCTCGGAGTTCTGAAAATTTCACCTTTATGAAGGGTTTTTGAAAAATCAAAATCATTAATTCCTATAACCGCGCTTGTTTTTCCTATGAAATCTCTGGAAACGGAAACTTTAAAATTACCGCTGTATGCAAGCACGGCAAAGAAAACCTCACCGCTGTATTCATCCGCGTTTTGGGCGGCAATTAAAGCCGGCAGATGATGGTGAGCAGATGTGCCTTTCCTGCTTTCGTAAGATATTGTTCCGCTTTCAAGTGTTTCTTCCGTTTTTCTGAATTCTCCTCCCCAGGAGCCGCTTGTATTGATTATGGTGTAAGCTCTTTGAGAGGGAAGATTTATTTCTGCGCTTGCGGCTTTTTCTATAATTATTTTATCGTTCCCATCATTTATAATTTCGGTGTATCGTTCTATTATATCCGAACCGCCGAAAAGCTTGTAAATCAGATTAACCTTTAGGCCGTAATATTTGTCCGTCATTATCACGGTAAGCATATTTTCACTGATTTTGCAGTTCTCATATTTCAATACTGTATCGCGGCAGCCGTCGGCAAAGGTGCATTTAAGCGCGCATTCACGATACATTGTTCCGCCGAACGGAACATATTCGGTTTTGCAGAAATCCGATTTTGAATGATTTGAGCTCTTTTCGGAAGACGGAAAAATCTCAAAATCTTCTGCGGGGCATTTTTCTCCCCAGTGCAGGTGAACGGCTCCGCTTTCTGATATTCCCGTTACATACTGTGTGTTTTCGGTTTCCAAGATAAAAATATCTTTTTTCTTGTGATATTCATAAAGCAGTCCTCTGAATTTATAATTTTATTATAATTTAATAATAGCAAATCTTTTAATATTTGACAAGAATTTATTATCTTGTTATACTAAATATGCGATATTTTATATACTAAAAGTGACGGAAGTGTGGTATTATGGAAAAAAAGAAAGTTCAAATTAAAATTTGCGGAGCAACATATTCTATTTTAACTGATGATAACGCTGAATATGTTGAAGAGCTCGGCGAGTTTATAGACAGTGAAATGAAAAATATTTCTATGGGCAATCCAAGCCTTTCATCAATCCAGTGCGCTGTTTTGGTGGCGCTTGATCAGGCGGATTCCTCCAGAAAGGCAACTGCCGCCGCGGATAATTTGCGCGCTCAGATAAAGGATTATCTGGAGGACAGCGCAAGAGCGCGTATGGAAGTTGATGTTGCCCGCCGTGAAATTGAAAGATTAAACAGGGAAATTTCAAATCTTCGCGAAAAGCTTAATTCCTGATTTAATTAATATGAAATTTGAAATCTTGGCCCCTGCCGGCTCGTATGAGTCTCTTATTGCCGGAGTAAGATGCGGAGCTGATGCGGTTTACCTTGGCGGTAAAACTCTGAACGCCCGCAGAAACGCCGGTAATTTTAATGATAAGGAGCTTGAAAAAGCTGTTGCGTACTGCCACTCAAGAGGGGTAAAAGTATATATAACAATTAATATTTTATGCTCCGATGATGAATTAAATTCGCTTTATAAATTTGCCGGCGAGGCTTTGTCCTTTGGGGCAGATGCATTTATTGTTCAGGATATCGGCGCGGCGAAGCTTATAAAAGAATGCTTCCCTCAGGCAAGAATACACGCTTCAACGCAAATGAGCGTTATGACACCAAGCGGAGTTGCGGCACTTAAGGAAATGGGATTTTCACGTATTGTTCTTCCGCGTGAAATGAGTATTAGCGAAATACTTGAAATCCGAAAAAGCACAGATATTGAGCTTGAGGCGTTTGTGCACGGCGCGCTTTGTATGAGCGTTTCGGGTCAATGCTGCCTTTCCGCAATGCTTGGCGGAAGAAGCGGAAACAGAGGACTTTGCGCCCAGCCCTGCAGATTATCATTTTCCGCGCTTGAATTGTCAAGTCAAGTGCAACAGAGTATCGAAGAAGACTTCAAAGGGGG
>JAJBVR010000199.1 GCA_020859725.1 Clostridiales bacterium
AAGGTCCCTCATTTGACCAGTTTAAAACGTTTTAATACAGGGGCAGAAAATTTACCTCATTGTTAAATGGGTTTAAAAATGATTAATACTGAAAAATTGCTTGAAAAATTAACCTATGTTCCGGCCGTATCCGGATGCGAAGAAAATTTATACTCTGTTTTGAATGAATTGCTTTCGGAATACGGAAAAATTGAAATGGATTCAATGAATAATATTTTTTGCACTTTCGGAAGCGGTCTCCATTTTTTGCTTGACGCTCATGTTGACGAAATAGGTTTTGCCGTTACATCGGTAAGTGAAAATGGATTTCTGAAATTGGCGCCAAGCGGCGGAATAGACAAACGGCTTTTGCCGGGAAGTGAGGTTGACGTGTGGGGAAAAGAACATTTCAGAGGTATAATCACAGCTGTTCCTCCTCATTTGCAGAAAAATGAAAAGCAGGTTCACGATATATCGGATGTTGCCGTTGATATAGGGATGGATTTTGATGAGGCTTTAAAAAACATCCCGTTGGGAAGCAGAGTAACATTCAAACGCCATTTTGATTTGCTTTTGAATAATTGCATTTCATCAAATTGCCTGGACAACAAAGCAGGAGCTGCCGCACTCATTCTCGCTGCCGATAAGCTGAAAAAGCTTCCCGTTAAAATCACTCTGATGTTTTCCGCGCAGGAAGAAGTCGGTACAAGGGGAGCAAAATCCGGCTTATTCGGAAAAAATGTTGACGAAGCAATCTGTGTTGACGTTTCATTCGCAATGACGCCCGATTGTAAAAAAGAAGAATGCGGTGAAATCGGCAAAGGCGCAATGATCGGAATTTCTCCGATACTCAACAGAGATTTTTCAAAAGGCCTTATAAATACGGCAGAAAAGAATAAAATTAATTATCAAATTGAAGTTATGAGCGGCAAGACGGGAACTAACGCGGATGTAATAGCCTTGTCTGAAAGCGGTGTCAAAACCGCCTTAATTTCAATACCTTTAAAATATATGCACACTCCCGTAGAAATTGTTAAAACAGAAGATATCGAAAGTGTTGCCGATTTAATGGTTTCATACATCAAAGAAAGGGCGGGTGTTAAAAATGCTTAAAGATATGTGCCTTTTAAACGGTACTTCAGGAGATGAAAATCCTGTCAGAGAGTATATAATAGATAAAATCGCTTCTTTCTGTGATTATTATGTTGATGCATTGGGTTCTGTCATTGCATTTAAAAAAGGAAAGAAAAAAACGGATAAAAAAGTTATGCTGTGCGCGCATATGGATGAGGTTGGCTTTATAATTACTCATATAACAGATGACGGTTATCTTAAATTCAGCGCGGTAGGCGGAATTGATTCGTCTGTTGTTATCGGCAGGCATGTAAATGTTAACGGTATCATAGGTATTGTCGGGGCAAAAGCAGTTCATTTGCTGAGCGATGATGAAAAGAAAACAATGCCCGATTTTGATTCGCTGTATATTGATATTGGCGCTTCAAATAAAGAGCAGGCGCAAAAATATGCTTTACTCGGTGATTTTGTTTATTTTGAAAGCGATTATTATGAGTTTGGCAACGGATTTATAAAGGCAAAGGCTCTTGACGACAGAATCGGTTGTATGCTTATGATTGAACTGATTAAATCCGAATTGGAATATGACGCGTATTTTTGCTTTAATGTTCAGGAAGAAGTGGGACTGAGAGGAGCGTTTTGCACATCTTTTTCAGTTCAGCCGGATATTGCGGTTGTGATTGAATCGACTACCGCCGCCGATATTGACGGTGTTTCAGACGCAGAGGTCTGCTGTAAGGCGGGTAAGGGCGCCGTTATTTCGTATATGGACAGAAGAACGATATACGATAAAAAGCTTTATGAACTTGCATTTAAATGCGCAAAGGAAAATAATATTTCAGTGCAGACGAAAACAAGAATTGCCGGCGGAAACGATGCCGGAGCTGTTCAGACAAGCGGCGCGGGCAGCAGAGTTATTGCCGTTTCACTTCCGTGCAGATATATTCATTCCGGTTCAAGTGTTGTTAAGCAAAGTGATATTGACGAAACAAGAAAATTTTTGAAAGTGTATATAAATAAGCTTTATGATTGAAATGGCGGGAAGTCTTTCGCAGATTGAAAAATATTCGGGAAAAGACATATATTCAGTTAGAATTTTATCACTTGCAAGGGCATACGGATGCTGTTATTCTTTCGCCTCGTTTTACAGGCAGATTGATGTTTCAACAGGCAGAATTTCCGCGTTAATATCCGCTCTTGATGAAGATATAACCGTTTCGTTTATTCCGGAATATTCAGACCTTGAGGAAATAAAAGCCTTTGCTCTTGCTAAAGGCTTTTCAAGTATTCTTTGTGATGAATATTTAAAAATTGATGGAATCGGATTTTCTTCCGGTGCGGTTATGAAATCCGATAAAAAAGCTGAAATAGATTCTGACTTTGCGGTGATAGATGAATATCCTAATTTGCTTGATTTATACAATTTTATAGATTATGACGAAAAAGGCTTTGATTCTTGGTATGTTGATATAAGCCACAGAATTAGGCACAATTCTGCACTGGCGGCATCACTTAATATCGGCGGCGAAATTATTTCATCCGCGGTATTGTCGTCAATTTATAATAATGATGCCGTAATTACAGCGGTAAGAACAAATATTAAATTCAGAAACAGAGGTTATGCATCCGCTTTGGTTTCATCACTCTGCTGCTGTGTTAATAGCACGGTTTATTTAATGCGCGAGGAAAACAGAAATGAAAAATTTTATAAAAAATTAGGATTTGAAAATTGCGGAATTTGGAGAATGTATAAATGATACCTTTTTTTAATATTGATGAACGGCTTGAAAAAGCTTCCGAAAGCGCTCTTAAAAAAGCTGAAATTCAGTTTTCAAAAATAAATGAAACAGCGGAATATAATCAGCTTAAAGTTATTTCAGCTTTCAGAAAAAATAAAGTTTCGGAAAGTCATTTTGCCCCAACAACCGGATATGGTTACGGTGACAGGGGGAGGGAAACACTGGATAAAATCTGGGCAGAGGTTTTCGGAGCCGAAGACGCTATCGTCCGTCACAATTTTACTTGCGGCACACATACTCTTGCCACTGCTCTTTTCGGGGTTTTAAGGCCCGGAGATAAAATGTTGTGCGTTACCGGAACTCCTTATGATACTATACAT
>JAJBVR010000022.1 GCA_020859725.1 Clostridiales bacterium
CATATATACCTGCTCCGTTAAGCGCAACGGCAGGCTGATTAGCTGTTATTTTGTTATAATTGCGCTGAAGGCTGGATACCAACCTGCCAGACGCCAATGTAAAATTTCCGCCGCGGTCGGTAAACTCCTTTATTGCATTATAATTACGATGAGGTAATTTTCTGAATTTACTGTTTAAAGTTCCGTCCACATCGGAAACAACAAGCCAATTTTCAAAAGTTTTTTTCATACCGCGCCTCCTTTTATGATTATTATATATGTAATTTCATTTGCTTTTTTCAATTTTATTTAAAAACTGTGTAAAATATTCCGGCAAATCGCTTTCAAATTCAAGCCACCTTCCCGTTCGCGGATGAATAAATCCGATATGCTTTGCATGAAGACACTGCCCGTTTAGGCCTTTTTGGCTTTTTTTATAGCCGTAAACCTCATCTCCTGCAATCGGGTGACCTATATATGCCATATGAACTCTGATTTGGTGAGTTCTTCCCGTTTCCAAAGTGCATCTGCAATGAGTATATTCTGAATATCTTTTGATAACATTTATATGAGTTACTGCGTTTTTGGAATTTTTAAAAGTTACCGCCATTTTTTTTCTGTCCTTGGGATTTCTGCCAATCGGCTGAGAAACGGTAAAAACATTTTCCTTTATATTTCCGCATGCAACGCATTCATATGCCCTTTCAAAAGAATGCTCTTTTATCTGAAGCGCAAGTCCTGCATGGGCGAAATCATTTTTTGCAACAATTAAAAGTCCCGAAGTATCCTTATCAATTCTATGCACAATTCCGGGGCGCAAAACACCGTTTATACCGCTTAGCGAACTGCCGCAATAATACAAAAGGGCGTTAACAAGAGTGCCCGTATAATTTCCGGCAGCGGGATGAACAACCATACCCTTGGGTTTATTAACAACAAGCAAATCCTTATCCTCATAAACAATATCCAAGGGTATATTTTCTGCCTTTGCCTCAAGTGCAACAGGCTGTGGAATGATTACGGAAATACGGTCATCCTCACGGCATTTGTAATTTTTTTCAACAATATTTCCGTTTGCCTTTACCGCGCCTTCATCAATTAGTTTAGCGGCGGCGGAACGTGATATTTTTTCAATCTTTAAACTTATATACTTATCTATTCTTATTCCCTTTTCATTGTTTAAAACAGCAAATAAAAAAGTATTACTCACCTTTGTTCTCCTTTTTAAACAAGTCCAAAACAAGACAGGCTATAAGTGAAACGGCGCCTAAACTTACAGCACAATCGGCAATATTAAACACGGCAAAATTAACAAACACAGGTTCTATAAAATCCACCACATAGCCATGCAGCGCCCTGTCTATAAGATTTCCTATTCCTCCCGAGACAACCACTGCTATGCTCCAATAAAGCCAAAGTGATTTGCACCTGTTTGAAAAAAGATACCATAACGCGGCTATGCACACCACCAAAGTAACAGCCACAAAAATCCAGCGCGCGCCGCTGAAAAGCGAAAACGCCATTCCGTTATTTTCAGCATAATTAAAGCGCACAAAGCCCTTAATAAATTCAAAAGGATTATTGTTTTTTAAGTTAATAACCGCAAGATGCTTTGTTAGCTGATCAAATATAACAATTAAAACAATCATTATACCGCACCAAATATGTTTTTTTCCGTGCATAATTTCCTGCCCCAATATTATCATAATAAAAAGTTTTTTAATACATAAGAGGGGCAGAACACTACCCCTCTGCAAAATAAAATATTGAATGAATGGTTTTACCTATTCGCCGTATTGAGCCAGCACATCGGCACAATGTGCGCATATATCGGGATGCTTTACGTTTTTGCCTACGGTTGTTGAAAATTTCCAGCAACGTTCGCACTTTTCGCCCTTTGCTTTGGAAACAGAAACCGTAAGTCCGTCTACCTCTCCGCTGAAATTCTGTGCTTCATCGGAAACCTTAACGGCAGAGGTTATAAAGATTTCCGGAAGTTCCGATTCAACGGATTTTAAGAAATCATAAAGCTTTCCGTCTGCGCCGAGAATGATTTCGGCTTCCAATGACTTGCCCACTTTTTTTTCATTTCTGGCAATTTCAAGCGCTTTTTGCACATCAACTCTAACAGCGTGAATTTTATCCCATTTATCCATAAACGCCTGATCTGTTTCAATGAATTGTGCATTAGTAATTTCATTAAAAAGCGGCGAATCCGAATTTCTTGATTTATCATGAGGCATAAAGCTCCAAATTTCATCTGCCGTGAAAGCAAGAATGGGGGTTAAAAGCAATGTTAAGGAATCCAAGATTTTATAAAGCACTGTTTGTGCCGCACGGCGCGTAGCGGAAGTATTGACGGAGGTATACAACCTATCCTTAAGAACATCAAAATAGAAATTACTCATATCCACAACGCAGAAATTATGGATAGCATGCGCCGCAATATGATATTCATAAACCTCATATCCTTTTCTGGCAATTTCTATAACTTCATCCAGCTTCATAAGCGCGTATTTATCAAGCTCTTCCAATTTATCATTTTCAACCATATCCGTATCGGGATTAAAATCATAAAGATTTCCAAGGCAAAAACGAGCTGTGTTTCTTATTTTTCTGTAATTATCGGAAAGCTGCTTCAAAATTTCGGGGCTGATGCGTATATCCGCATGATAATCAGAGGACGCAACCCAAAGCCTAAGAATATCTGCACCGTATTTATTAATAATATCCTGAGGGTCAATACCGTTGCCAAGAGATTTAGACATTTTTTTACCCTCTCCGTCAACAGTCCAGCCATGAGTAATAATTTGCTTATACGGCGCTCCAAACCCGCCTGCAACGGCAGTTAAAAGCGATGATTGGAACCAGCCTCTGTACTGATCCGCACCTTCCAAATAAACATCGGCGGGGCGCCTTAAATAAGGCCTTTTTGCCAACACAGCCGCATGGGAGGAGCCTGAATCAAACCAAACATCCATAATATCCGTTTCCTTTTCAAATCCATTATCAGATCCGCAGTGAGGGCATTTAAATCCATCAGGCAGAAAATATTCGGCGTCATGAGCATACCACGAATCGGAGCCTTCTTCCCCGAATATTTTTGAAACTTTCATCATAAGAGAGTTATCAATAATCTCTTTTCTGCATTCTTTACAATAAACAACCGGAATCGGAACGCCCCATTTTCTTTGGCGTGAAATGCACCAATCCGCGCGTTCCCTTACCATAGACTGCAGCCTTTCCTTTCCCCATTCAGGGAACCATTCAACATTTTCGGACGCTTTTACGGCGTCTTCCTTAAAATCATCAACGGAGCAGAACCACTGCGATGTAGCTCTGAAAATAACAGGCTTATGGCATCTCCAGCAATGAGGATACTGATGAATAATTTTTTGAAGCGCGAAAAGATTTCCTGTTTTTTCCAGATACTCAGCGATGGTCTTATTCGCTTCTTCAGTTGTAAGCCCCGCAAACTGCCCGGCTTCTTCCGTTAAATGGCCGCTTGCATCCACAGGAACAATAATAGGAATTTCCGGATAATTTTTACAAACAACAAAGTCTTCAATACCGTGACCTGGTGCGGTATGAACACATCCTGTGCCGCTTTCAAGAGTAACATGATCGCCTACTATAACAAGAGAAATTCTGTTAATAAAGGGATGTCGGCATTTCATATATTCAAGCTCGCTTCCTTTAATTGTACCTATTGTTTCATAATCCTCAACACCCCTTGCCTGCATTGCTGATGAAACAAGCTCTGTTGCCATAACATAATATTCACCGCCGCTTTTTACAAGTGAATATTCAAAATCAGGGCCCACGCATATTGCAACATTTGCAGGAAGAGTCCAAGTGGTGGTTGTCCATATAACAAAATAAGTTTTGCTTAAATCGGCGCCCATTGCGGTCAGCTTGCCAAGATCATCCTCAACATTGAATTTAACGTATATTGAATGGCAAGGGTCCTCGCCGTATTCAATTTCCGCTTCTGCAAGAGCCGTATTGCAGTCTGAGCACCAATAAACAGGCTTTAAGCCCTTATAAATATATCCCTTAGACGCCATTGTAGCAAAAACTTTTATTTGCTCTTCTTCAAAATCCTTAGTTAACGTTATATAAGGATTATCCCATTCGCCTATAATTCCAAGGCGTTTAAAGCTTTCCCTTTGCAAATCAACAAATCCAAGTGCTGTTTCACGGCAGATTTTACGAAGCTCCAAATCCGAAATGTTGCTTTCAGCCGATATATGCGCTTCTTTACGCGCCTTAAGTTCCGTGGGCAGACCATGGGTATCCCACCCGGGAACAAAGGGAGATTTAAAGCCCGTCATATTTTTATATCTTACAATAAAATCCTTAATGGTTTTATTAAGAGCGTGGCCTATATGAATATCTCCGTTTGCATACGGAGGCCCGTCGTGAAGAATAAAAAGAGGCTTTTTATCATTTATTTCCATAAGCTTTTCATACTGCTTATTATCATACCATTCTTTAAGGATTTCCGGCTCACGCTGAGGCAGAGCCGCACGCATCGGAAATTCCGTTTTCATCATATTTAAAGTATCTTTATAATCCATTTTATCCTCAACCTTTTTGTTATATTAATTATTTTCGTTTCTTTTTGAAAAATCCCCTGAATTTCAAATTTTCATCATCATCTTCTTCATCAGGAGGAATAAGGCTTATTTTTTCATCTGTCCTGACCGTTTCGGGCTTAACATTAAAAAAACTTTCAAATGGCAAATGCTCCTCCTCCGGTATGCCTTTTTCGTCAGAACCGTCATTTTTTTCGGTTTCGGGATTTAATTCCGATTTACCGCTTTGCGCATCCTTAGAAAAATCTTCAACCGCCTCATTAACATCCATATCTCCTGCATCAATTTTACGGCTTTCATCGCCTGAAATTTCTTCAAGCTCATATTCAAAATCATCGGAATCGTCGGCAGAATCCTCTTTAACTTCTTCATCCGACGAAATTTTCTGATCGTTTTCATTGCTTTCATCCTCAGCTTCCTTTTCGGATTCTGTGATTTCATCGGTTTCTTGCTCTGTGCTTTCTGTTTCCGGTGAAGCATCATTTTGCATTTCGGAGGATTGTGAATCTGAGTTTTCAATTTCCTCTATTTTTTCAGACGCGGCAATTATGTTTTTTTCCGCTTCGGTTATTTTTTCCTCAAAGCCTTTATCTTCAATTTCCGATGAAGGAACAGCCATCTGATTCAGCGTTTCAAGCTGGGAATTATAAAGCGAAACAAGCTGCTTTTTAAAGCTTTCGGAATCTGTTTTAAGAGAAGCTGTTAAATTATCATAATATTCTTTTTCTTCCTTTGCGGTTTTAAGAAGATTTTCCGCAATATTTTTTGCCTCCGTAAGTAAAGCTGAAGCATCCGCTTTTGCTGCGTTTATTTCTTTTTCCGCATTTTCCTTTGCTTCCCGCGCAATTTCATTTGCGGCGTCTGTTTTTTCCTTGGTTAACTCAGCGGAATAATCACGTGCCTCAGAAATGATTTTTTCGGCTTTTTCCTTTGCTTCAAGCACGGTTTTCTGCACTGTCTGCGCGCTTTCCGCCAAAAGATTATCGGCTTTTTCCTTTGCCTCTTTGCGAACCTGTGACGCTACTTTCTGAGCGGTAAGCAAGGTATCTTTAATTGATTCCTCTTCTGTTCTGTATTCTTCAATTTTAGCAGCAAGAATATCCATTTTTCTGTAAAGCTCTTTATTTTCATCATAAACAGCTGAAAATGCCTGCTGAATTTCATCTATAAAAGCATTGGTTTCATCAATATCATATCCGTGTGACGCGGTTGAAAGTACCTTTTCTTTGATTTGGGTTGGCGTTATCATAATTTTTCTCCTCTCTGATAAATTATCAATACATAATCATTCCGCTGTTTTCAAGTTCGTCAATAAGATCGCCCATAACATCAACGTTATATGGCGTAATTATATATGTACTGTTTGCTACCCTTTTAATCTGACCGTTATTTGCATACGCAACGCCGCTTAAAAAATCAAGCAATCGCCTTGCAATATCCCTGTTTGTGGATTCAAGATTAAGCACAACTGTTCTTTTTTCATTAAGATTGTCGCCTATAGCGGCGGCCTCTTCAAATCTTTCAGGCTTAACAAGCACCACCTGAAGCTGGGCTGTTGTATGTATATTAACAACCTTATCGGATTCAGCACGCGTGCGGTGAATCCTTTCAGGCTTTTCCTCTTTCGGAACCCTTACACTTCTGTGTGATTTTTCCCTTTTCGGCGGAGACGGCATTGAATAAGAAGACTTTTCATCATAGAAATCATCAAATTCATCATCATCGCCTTCGCGCATTATTTCGGTAAACTTATCAAAGAAACCCATATTCCTTCCTCCTAAAAATATTTTCTGGCGCCGAATATTGCGGAGCCTATTCTGGCTATATTTGAGCCTTCTGCAACGGCGGCTTTATAATCGCCGCTCATTCCCATAGATAAAAACTCCATACTTATATTATCTATGTTTTTTGCTTTAATGTCAATGAAAGATTGATGAAGCTGCTCAAAATATACGCGAACCTCTGTTTCGCTGCCGCAAACGGGCGGAATTGCCATTAATCCCATAACTTTTATTGATGGCATTTCGGAAATTTCATAAAGTGTTTCCTCCAATTCTTCAATAAATATTCCGCTTTTGCTTTCTTCCTTGCCTATATTAATTTCAACAAGGCATTTTGACTGAATATTTTTCAAAGAAGATACCCTTGAAATTTCACGCGCCAGCTTAACTGAAGAAACAGATTCTATCATATCAACCTCACCGGCAATCTGACGAACCTTATTGGTTTGCAAATGACCTATCAAATGCTTTTCAACACCGTTTAAATTAAGCTCATCCCTTTTTCCTAGATATTCCTGCACTCTGTTTTCACCTATTAAATCCGCGCCCAGCTCTATGGCCTTATTAATATACGGCGGTTCAACGGTTTTTGTAACGCACATCAATCTTACGGAGTTTTCATTTCTGCCGTATTTTACGGCGGTTTCCTTTATTTCTTCTGAAATTCTTTTATAATTTTCCTCCACAGATTTCATTCTGCCCTCATCAAGTATAAACTTTTCCATCGTGAAGCTCCTTTCCCTGAATAATAATTTGATCATAAAGCTTAATGCCGTTTTCCAAATCCGGCTCATAATTCAGCACAACATAATCACTGCCTGTATAAATCACATCGGCCTTGCGCCATTTAATAACCGAAGATACAAGCACATACACGCCTTTTTCCTCATCATTTATATGAACCGCTTCAGACGGAACTTTAATGCCCTTATATGAATTAAGGCGAATTTCCACATCGGCAAGCCGCATTGACGCTATATCGCTGTTCATATCGTCACACATAAGCACCAAAACGGTATCCTGCGTGTTAAGATCGGTTTCCGCTCCGGAAACGATTGTGCAGCTGTATATTTTATCAGAGCCCTTAACGGCAACATCAACCTTGCTTCCGTTTTTTAAGGACGCCACATCCCCTGCCGAGGCGGAAATACAAAAATACCATTCAAAGCTTGTAATCAATTTTCCTATTCCGGAGGACTGGGAAGCATTTTGAGCCTGAGATATATATGTATTTAGTGTTTCTGTATCAAGGGTTTCAACACTGCCGTAATCAAAAGCGGACTCAAGACCGTCTGAATACTGAGAAAAGATACCCGAAGAATCCGCCGTAATATAACCGGAAGGTTTAGCCGAGGAAACATTCAGGCTTTTCATTTCCTGCTCTAATTCCTTTATAACGGATGAAAAATCCACATCCTGACCTATAAGTATCTGCCGTCTTGTAAATTTATCGTTAAGATCATCCGAATATTCGCTTATATCGGAAAATTTCCAGGCGGTTTCAGCCCTAATCAAAGCATTTATATCGTTAAGAATATCTTTATCAAGCGATTCCACATCCGTAACCTGACCAACAGATTTGCTTTCCATATCCGCGTAATATTCCATTTCACTTTCAAGGCGCAAATAGTCAGAATATATTTTTGCATTTTCTTCTGTTGAAAAAACCTTGGCTATTTCACCGCCGTTTTTAACTTTTTCACAATCGGCAACGGATGGAACGGTTATTCTTCCCTCTGTGCCGGTAATTGAATGCTCATCTCTTATTATAAGAGCCTGTGAATCCAAAGCGTTATAAACAGTGGAAACAAGCGCTGTTTGCGTTTTAAGACTTACGTTAAAAGCGCCGTAGCATTCAATAAACACATAAATGCAAATCATTAACACAACAAAAACCATAACTCCGGTTTGGTTGAATTTATGTGGAATTTTTCTGTTTTTTCGTATGCTGGCATTATTCTTTTTCATTTAAAAAATCCCTGCTTTTTCGGATTGCTTCATCAGCTGATTTTTTCTCACCCAACTCATCGGCAAAAAGCCAAACTGCATTTTCACGCCGTTTAAACCACGTTATCTGCCTTTTTGCATAACGGCGTGTTGCTTTTTTCAAATTATCAACAGCATCGTTTAAGCTTATTTCACCTTTAAAATACGGCTCCAATTCCTTATGACCTATTGCCTGAGCGGATGTGCCTCTGTTTGCCGCGTTTGCATTTTTTGCCTCCTCAACAAGACCTGCTTTAACCATTTTATCCACGCGTCTGTTTATACGTGAATACAAATTATCTCTGTTTTTATACCCCAAAACAAAATAAAGAGTTTCATATGGGGATTCTTCTTTTTTTGAATGCTCGTCCTGAAAGCTTTTTGTTTTTCCGGAAGTATAATAAATTTCCAGCGCACGCGCGATTCTTATTTTATTGTTGATATGTATTTTTTCTGCCGCTTGTTTGTCTACGGCGGCAAGGCGCTCATAAAGCTCCCACGCGCTTTTTTGCATTAAGCTTTCTCTGAGTTTAAAATCTGTTTGCGTATCCGTAAATTTAACATTGTCAACAAGGCTGTCTATAAACAAGCCTGTTCCTCCGGCAACAATGGGAACATTTCCGCGGGAGATTATTTCAGATATTTTTTTCCTTGCAAGAGCGCAGAAATCAGAAACGGAAAAATTTTCATCCGTATCAAGAAATTCAATCAGATGATGCACGGCTTCGCCTTGTTCTTCACTGTTCGGGGCGGCGGTGGCAATTTCCATTCCTTTATAAACCTGCATTGAATCCGCTGAAATAATTTCTCCCGAAACCGCCTTTGCGATTTCTATTGCAAGCTTTGTTTTTCCACTTGCCGTAGGCCCCGCAACCACTATAAGTTTAGTTTTTTTCATAATTATTGAACCCTGCCGAACTGCTTTTCAATTTCATATTTAGAAATTTTTATCATAACGGGTCTGCCATGGGGGGCAATATCTTATATCAGGCATTGAAAGCAGCTTTTCAACAAACATTTCACGCTCTTGCGGTGAAGTATAATCCCCGCCTTTAACCGCCGCCCTGCAAGAGGCGGAATGAAAAATCCAATCCATCTTTTCCGGCTCAATATCTGTTTTATGCTCTAAAAGTTTCTGAGCAATTTCCAAAATTAAATCTTTAACATCACTGCCGTCTAAAAGTGACGGCGCCTCACGCACAATAACTGCGGAGCTTCCGAAAGGTTCGGCGTCAAATCCGCATTTTTTAAGGAGATCCAGATTTTCGCAAACCGCATTAAACTCATCGGCGGAAAGGTTTACCGCAACAGGTGATAAAAGCACCTGAGAAAGTATTCCCGTTTTATTAACTTCCGATTTCATTCTTTCAAAATTCATTCTTTCATGAGCAGCGTGCTTATCTATATAATACAAATCATTTTCTATTTCAACAACTATATAGGTTTTAAACGCCTCGCCCACAACTTTAAAAACCGGAGGGTCATTTTTTTCTTCTGTTATTATCTGATTGGGATTTTCATTAATCTCCTCATATTCAATATCAAGCGATTTTGATTTAAAAGAATTTTTTTATCGTCTGCATTCAAATTCCGAAAAGCTTTTGTTTCGGATACGGAGCGCGGGCTTCCTGTGTTGGAATAGCTATCCGCAAAAGACGACAAACGCCATGTATTTGATTGAGGCTTTTCCGAAACAGGCGGAGAAGATGAGAATTTTAATTGTTCCGCCGGACTCGGTTTTATATAAAAGTCCTTGTTTGTTTTTACAACTGTTTTTTGAACATTAAAATCACTGTTATATGTATCTAAACCCTTTGGGAAATTTGCTTTTTTAACAGAACTTTGAGTTTCTATCGCTGTTTTAACCCCGTAATATATCAAATTGAAAACGGGTTTTTCATTAATAAATCTAACTTCCGTCTTGGCCGGATGCACATTTACATCAACAAGCTTCGAGTCCATTTTTATATTAAGAACACAAGCGGGATACCTGCCTGTCATAATTGAGTTTTTGTAAGCCTGCTCAAGAGCCGCCATAGCGGTTGCGCTTTTTACAAGTCTGCCGTTTATAAAGAAAAACTGCATTGCTCTGCTTTTGCGCGACTGATGCGGTCTGCTTATATAACCGCTTACCTGCATTGAATTATATTCATAATTAACCGGAATAAGCGAATCCGAAAGCTCTGAGCCGAAAACAGAATAAACAGTTGATTTTAAATCTCCGTTTCCGGATGTAAGAAGCGCCTGTTTTCCGTCCCTAATAAATCTGAAAGAAATTTCCGGATGTGAAAGTGAAATTCTGTCTATCACTCCCTTAACGGAATTTCCCTCTGTAACATCCTTTTTAAGGAATTTCATTCTTGCCGGCACATTATAAAAAATATCCCTCACAACTATTGTTGTGCCGTTTGGGCATCCCGCCTCGGAAAAATCCTTTTCTTCACCCGCGCATATTTCATATCGTGTGCCATGCTGTTCATTTTCTGTTTTGGTAAGCATTTCAACCTTTGAAACAGCCGCGATTGACGCCATTACCTCCCCACGGAAACCAAGAGTGGATATCGCCTCCAAATCCGAGCTGCTCATTATTTTTGATGTGGCATGGGATACAAACACTTTTTTTACATCCTCGGCCGCGATTCCGCAGCCGTCATCTGTTATACGAATATATGTTGTGCCTCCGTTTTTGATTTCAACGGTTATATGCTTTGCTCCGGCATCTATTGAATTTTCTATCATTTCCTTAACGGCGCTCATAGGCCTTTCCACAACTTCGCCTGCTGCGATAAGGCTGTAAACCTCTTTCGGAAGCACATTGATTTTGGGCATTTGTATCACCTCTTTTCAACAAAATTATAATTCCTCTGCTTTTTTCTTTAAATCATAAAGAGTTTGCATCGCCTCAATGGGGGTAAGTGTATTTACATCCGTGGCTCTGAGAATTTCAAGGATTTCGTTTTTCCCGTTTGCCGAAAAATTATATTGAATATCCTCTTCCTCTTCTTCAACGGCGTTTTCCGCCTTAAATTCTATTTCAATTTTATTTTTTTCCAGTTCCTTAAGGATAACCTTGGCTCGCTTAACAACAGCATCCGGCACTCCCGCAAGCTTTGCAACTTCAATTCCGAAGCTTTCATCAGCCCCTCCGCGCACTATCCGCCGCAGAAATGTTATATCATCTCCGCGCTTTTTGACGGCTATTGAATAATTCTTTACTCCATCTGTCATTCCCTCCATAGCTGTAAGTTCGTGATAATGAGTGGCAAAAAGCGATTTAGCGCCAAGGGTTTTCTTTTTACAGGTGTACTCCAGCACAGCCCGGGCAATACTCATACCGTCAAACGTTGAAGTGCCCCTGCCTATTTCATCAAGAATAATCAGGCTGTTTTTAGTGGCATTTTTTAATATAGCCGCAACCTCATTCATTTCAACCATAAAAGTTGACTGACCGGTTGCCAAATCATCAGAAGCGCCAACTCGAGTAAAAACCGCATCCACAATTCCTATATTTGCATATTTTGCCGGCACGAAGGAACCGATTTGAGCCATTAAAACTATAAGCGCTATTTGCCTCATATAGGTGGATTTTCCCGCCATATTCGGACCTGTTATAACAGCGCACCTGTTTTCACCCAAATCAAGCAGAGTATCATTTGGAACAAACGGCGCACCGTTAAGCAAAGCTTCAACAACTGGATGCCTGCCGTCTTTAATGTCTATAATTCCATCGCTGTTTATCTGAGGGCAAACATAATTGTTATTAACAGCCGTTTCGGCAAGGCTTGATATAACATCAAGCATTGCAAGCGCTTTGCCCGTTTTCTGTATTCTTTCCGACTGTTGCGAAACAGTTTCCCGCACATTGCAGAAAACCTCATATTCCAGAGCAATAGACCTGTCTTTCGCGCCGAGTATTTTTCCTTCCAAATCTTTCAGCTGCTGGGTTATGTATCTTTCACAATTTGTTAAAGTTTGCTTTCTTATATATGTTTCGGGAACCAAATCCCTGTAAGAGTTTGTAACCTCAATATAATATCCGAAAACTTTGTTATAGCCCACTTTAAGCTTTGGTATCCCGGTTTCCTCACGCTGCTGTTTTTCTATTGAAGCAATAACTCCGGCGCCGTCGTTAATTATGGATTTAAGTTCGTCTATTTCATTATTAAATCCATGTTTTATCATACCGCCTTCTCTTACGGAAAAGGCGGATTATCCACAATCGCTTTGGCTATAAGGCTTTTAACATCCTCCAGCAAATCAATATTTCCGTATATTTCTTTCAAAAGCGCCGTTGAACATTTGCCTGCAAGCGTTTTGATTTGCGGAAGGCTTTCAACTGTTGTTTCCAAGGCCTTAAGCTCTTTCGCATTTGCTGTGCCGTATGCAATTCTTGACATAAGCCTTTCAATATCATTTACCCCGGAAAGCGAGGCTCTGACTTTATCTCTGACTTCCGGCGAATCCGCAAGCTCTGCAACGGCGTTTTGGCGCCTTGTTATTTTTGAAACAGACATAAGCGGCCTTTCCAGCCAATTTCTTATCATTCGCCTGCCCATTGAAGTTTTTGTTTTATCAAGCACCCATAAAAGCGAATGCTTTTTATCACCCGTCATCATAGATTTAGTGAGTTCCAGATTTCTTCGGGCGCTTATATCAAGCTTCATATATTCTTCATCGTCAAAGAAATCCAATTCCGCGGGCGATTCTATTTCATCCTTACGCTGAACAGTTTTAAGATGATCTATAACTGCGCCGAGAGCGCACACAACCGCCTTGCTTTTTCCCAGCGATAAAGATGAAATTTCGTCCTTTTTAAGCGTTTCCAAAATTAGATTGGTTGACTGCTCAAAATCAAACTTATCGTCATCAAGAAGCTACAGCTCTGTGTTAAGGCGCGATCTGGCAAAATTTGCAATTTCGGAATAATCCAAAACGCCTTCGCTAATAATTATCTCCTTGGGCTGATAAGCGGAAAGCTGATTTACTATTTCATCCTGTGCGTTTTCACCTTTAACCGCGGTTAGATGAAATTCCGCCGTTGAAACATCCGCAAAGCAAATTCCCGTTTCTTTTTCAGTTTTGCAAATTGAGCACAAATAATTATTTTCGGAATCATCAAGCATATTTCCTTCAATAACCGTGCCCGGAGTAATGATTCTTACAACATCTCTTTTAACAAGCCCCTTAACCGATTTGGGATCCTCCAGCTGCTCGCAGATTGCAACCTTATACCCTCTGCCCACAAGCTTTGCAATATAGCTGTCCGCCGAGTGAAACGGCACTCCGCACATCGGAGCTCTTTCCTCCTGACCGCAATCCTTTCCGGTAAGAACAAGATCCAGCTCGTTTGAGGCAATTTTAGCATCGTCAAAAAACATCTCGTAAAAATCACCAAGGCGGAAAAACAGCAGCATATCGGGATATTTACTTTTAATACTGAAAATTGCTCCATCATCGGCGATAAACCGCCGTCTCTTTTTGCCGCCATATTTTCCTCTCCTTTCAAGTGATTATAAATTATCAGTGGCACCCGCCGCAGGTTGAGCAATCATGCGTGCAGTTTTCAGGCTGAATTTCACAGGTTTCTGGATTTTCACCATCAAAAAACAGGCCTATCATTTTGCTTATATACTGAGCCATTTCTTCCATTTGCGAAGCGGCTGCCGAATATGTTTCCATATTTTCATTTTTCATGATTTCCTCATACTGCTTTTGATATTCTTCCTGAAGCTGAGAAATTCTGCTTTGATCGGCGTCATCGGCCTTTGCAGCTTCCTGCTGATATTTCAGCGATATAAGCTGAAGCTCCTGCATCTGTGACTGAAGCCCTTCATCCGCGTCATTTTTTGCGGCGGCGCTCTGAAGCGCTTCAAATCTTGGGTCCGCCTGAATTTCTTTTCCAAGTTCGCGAAGTGTTGATTCCAAACTCATAAACTAATTTCCTTTCCTAATTCAGCAACTCGCCTTTAAGCACATATGTTAAAGGCTGCGTTACTCTGATATTTCTGAAAGAACCTATTAATTCTTCCGTTCCTTCAAATTCTATAATCAAATTGCCGTCTGTTCTGGCGGCAACATAATTATCGCCAAGCTTGCCTTTGCCGTAAACAAAGGATTTAAAAATTTTACCCTCATACTTTTTCATATTATCGGCAGAAATTTTTTCCTGCAAATCGGTAAGCTCCTTAAACCATTTTCCTTTTTCCGCAGATGTAACCGGATCTTTCATCTCCGCGGCCGGAGTGCCTTTTCTGGGTGAATAAATAAATGTAAAAAGCGATGTGAATTTAACATATTCAACCAAAGAAAGAGTGTCTTTAAACTCCTCATAGGTTTCACCGGGAAAGCCTACGATTGTATCGGAAGTAATTGAAAGTTCATCCCCCATAACGCTTTTGGCGTAATCTATAAGTTCTGAATACTTTTCCCTTGTGTATCCGCGGTTCATGGCTTTAAGCACTCTGTTGTTTCCGCTTTGAAAAGGAAGATGAAGATGCTTTGCCACTTTATCGCAATCAGCCATGGTATCCAAAAGTTCTTTTGTGCAGTCTTTTGGATGGCTTGTCATAAATCTTATTCGGAAATCCCCGTTAATTTCACTTATACGCCTTAAAAGCTGTGCAAATGTTACACGCGGAAGCAAATCTTTGCCGTATGAATTAACATTTTGCCCCAAAAGAGTAATTTCCTTATAACCGGATTCAACCAATTCAGCCGCCTCTTTAACAATCATATCATCCTCGCGGCTTCTTTCTCTGCCGCGCACATAAGGAACAATGCAGTAAGAGCAAAAATTATTGCAGCCGTACATAATCGGAAGCCAGGCTTTTTTATCATTATCTCTTAAAACGGGAACGCCTTCGGCAATGGCTCCGTCCATATCCGGAAGTTCAAAAACTCTTTTTTTTCTTGTTAATGCCGTAAATATAAGTTCCGGCAGTTTATAAACAACGTGAGTGCCAAACACCAAATCAACAAAAGGAAAGCTTTTTTTGATTTTATCGGCTATATGCTTTTGCTGCATCATACAGCCGCAGCACGCGATTAAGACTCCGGGATTTTCATGCTTATATGATTTGAGCATTCCAACATTGCCGAACACCCTGTCCTCAGCGTGTTCCCTAACTGCACAGGTATTAAAAATAATAAGCTGGGCATTTTTCCGCTCATCTGTAAACCCATAGCCCATTTTTTGGAGCATTCCTTTAATACGCTCGCTGTCCGCCACATTTTGCTGGCAGCCGTAAGTAACAACACAGGCAAGCGGCTTTTCGCTGTATTTTGATGAAATAACGGATTTAACTTTTTTGCAAAATTCACTTTGCTCCTTAATATCTTTATCGCTTACCACATTTGTTTTACGATTTTTATTTTCCATTATTTCACCTCTTTTTTACCTTTCATAACAGCATATAATTATACTAACCCATAATATTTTTAATTATATCAAACGGAAAACACATATTCAATATC